>RFGN01000156.1 GCA_003696645.1 Gammaproteobacteria bacterium
GACATGCGGCGTGTAGGCTACCCAAACCACATCCGCTACAGTCGTGTTGTTGTCCTGACCATTAGCGGGGAAGATGAACTGACTGGCGTACCATTGACCGCCCTTCTCTTGGAACAGCCAGCGGAATCGGCCGTCCGCAGCCCCGAAGTCATTGATGTCGGTTTGGTGGAGTGAGACCAAATCTGCATTGAAATCCCATGCGAACATGGCGTGGTAGGTACCGGGATTACCCGCATTGACCTGATAACGCGCCAACAGGTCGTTGGCCCCGCCGTTCCAAATACCAAAATGGCCGGGCGTAATGAGGTTGTCCTTGGCCGCGTAGAAGTCGGGCGCGTCCGGGGGGGTCGCGTTGGGGTAATAGTCTGGCCCCTGGGCCGGACTCTGGAATCCTGAAGACGTATCGAAGGTATCCGGGAAGGCGATGGTCTGATGACCGTTGGGAACGATGTCGTTGGTGGTGCCATCCCATCGGACGATAACATCAGCCTGCGTGGCGCTGATGGCCCCGCATACCAAAAGCATCCCCAATGCCGGGGCAAGTAGTTTTCGATGATTCATGTGTAATCCTCCATATAAAAGTGAATGTCCTGACATCTGAATAGGCGTAGATGATGCGAGTTATACGTGACTGTTGACAGGCCGGTATCTACCCTGAGTATCTGAAAATGCCCGGTTCCATCCAACACGGATCGGTTAGGGGGCAGCTCACCAGAAATTCATCTCATGTCAAAATCTTAATGAACACGTACGACAGGTTCCATGGTAGAAGGTACAAAGTAGTTGTCATTTGTAGGTATACCACAAGACGTACTAACTAATGCATACAGACAGGGAAATATGAAGAGCGGGACATTACGCCCATGCCTGTGTCAACCATACCTGCCCAGATTAACCCCGCCCCACATCCACCGCTTAACAACCTCACACCACACATATGGTGCTAATGTCGAATCTTGATGCGAAATGTTTGCGATAAGCGTTCAGCCTTCTACTGGGTATCAATCCGTTAATTATACCCATGCCTCTGATGAAATAAGCCACGGCTTCGTGTCCGACAGGCCCGAACAGACGGCGTGTAGAGATTATGACCTGTAATTTGTAATTCTGAACATGTCTCAACCGTTCCTAGCGGCATGAACAGAATCGGGCCTATATTCTGCTACATGCGAATCCCATGTGGATCGGTGGTTTCAAAGCCTCTCGCTCATAGCTCAACGCCGCGGTGCAACCCTGTTTATGCATCGGTATGACCCAATAGAGAATATTCCATGTCGTTTGCACAATCAGTCATTTGATAAGAACTTTCATGGGCTAGAATTGTTAGCGAGTCGATGATGTCGCGGGCCTTTATTCAACGCTTAGTGCATGTGGAATGACGCCCCACAGCAATTCAGCTTCATC
>RFGN01000157.1 GCA_003696645.1 Gammaproteobacteria bacterium
TACCACTTCTTTTTCTGGCTATCCCATCTCTAGCCGCAGGGTATTTTGCCTATGAATCTGTGGGTCTGGGACAATGGTTTGATGGAGTGCTGGTTCAGCATGCAGACCATATCGTAATGACCGCTGATGAGGTGGCAGAGGAAGGTAGTGACGCAATACATTTTATGCTTCATGCTGTAAGCGAACCCTTTCCAATGGTGTTCGTTGTGTTGGGTGTATTTTTTGCTTGGTTTCTGTATATCAAACGTCCAGAGCTTCCGACACAGATTGCCGAACAGTTTTCCTGGATTCACCGCATTCTGCTAGACAAGTATGGTTTTGACCGCTTCAATGACTTCTTCTTTGCCGGCGGGACGCGAAAGGTGGGCCAGTCACTTTGGAAAACTGGAGACGTGACTGTCATTGATGGGGTTGTAGTGAATGGAACAGCCAACTCGATTGGTCTGTTCGCACGGATCTTCAGAGTGATCCAGACGGGCTACATGTATCATTATGCCTTCGCCATGATAATGGGCTTGCTGGTGTTGTTGACTTGGGGGATCTGGGTGTAAGTGATGGATATGGCGAACCTTCCACTTCTAAGTCTGCTGATCTGGTTGCCCATTCTGGGTGGTGTACTACTTTTGCTGGCTGCGCGTATCAATCTGCCTCGACAGATCATACTTTGGGGCGCGCTTCTGAGTTCAGTCATTGTGTTTGTGCTGTCCATCCCGTTGTTTACCGGCTTTGACAAGACCACCTCTGCCATGCAGTTCGTTGAAAAACTGCCGTGGATTCCCTATCTTAATATCCATTACCACCTGGGCGTTGACGGGATTTCCATGCCACTGATCCTGTTGACAACATTCAGTACGGTACTGGTTGTGTTGGCTGGATGGGAAGTCATTCAGGACAAGCTTGAGCAGTACATGGCATGCTTTCTGATCATGGAGGGTCTGATGATCGGGGTTTTTGCAGCCCTCGATGCAGTACTCTTTTATGTATTCTGGGAGGCCATGCTGGTCCCCATGTTTCTGATCATCGGGATCTGGGGTGGGCCACGGCGCGTGTATGCGGCTATCAAGTTCTTTTTGTATACCTTTCTCGGTTCTGTCTTGTTGCTGGTATCCATCATCTATCTCTATTTTCAGGCCCAGGGCAGTTTTGCCATTCTCGATTTCCACGTGGCAAAGATAGGAATGACTGCACAGATCCTGATATTCCTGGCCTTGCTGATTGCCTTTGCGGTCAAGGTCCCCATGTGGCCCGTTCATACCTGGTTGCCCGATGCGCATGTTGAGGCACCAACAGGTGGGTCAGTGATCTTGGCAGCAATCATGTTGAAGATGGGAGGATATGGTTTTATCCGATTTATTCTGCCAATTGTTCCAGATGCGAGTCATGAATTGGCAGGTCTGGTAGTAGCCATGTCTCTGATTGCGATTGTCTATATCGCCTTGGTTGCCCTGGTGCAGAACGACATGAAAAAATTGGTGGCCTATTCTTCGATTGCTCACATGGGGTTTGTGACACTAGGCTTTTTTACAGTGTTCTATATCTATGATCAGACTCAGGCCCTGAGTGGCAGCGCCCTGGGAATTGAAGGAGCCATGGTTCAGATGGTATCTCATGGTTTCATCTCTGGCGCGTTGTTTCTATGTATTGGTGTCATGTATGATCGGCTGCATTCTCGGCAGATCACAGATTATGGTGGGGTTATCAATCACATGCCCTGGTTTGCATTCCTGTTTGTTCTGTTTGCAATGGCCAATACGGGTTTGCCTGGCACCTCTGGATTTGTCGGGGAATTCATGGTGATCCTCAGTGCCTTCAAGGCCAATTTCTGGTTTGCCTTTGCTGCTGCACTGACCCTGATATTCGGGGCTGCCTATACGCTATGGATGATCAAACGTGTGGTATTTGGGGAAACCGGAAATGAAAAGGTTGCTACCATGAAGGATATCAATGCAAGAGAAGGGTTGATTCTGGGCTCCCTTGCCATCGCTGTTATCGGATTGGGAGTTTGGCCGGATCCGCTGGTCGATGTACTGCACAGTTCGGTTGACCATCTCCTTGAGCATATCATTCAAAGCAAGTTATAACGTGGCAGGAATCATAAAGTAATGAATACGGTTATGCCTGATTTTTTTTCCGCACTTCCGGAAATCTTTGTTCTTGTCATGGGATGTGTTGTGCTGTTGCTTGGCCTGTTTGTCAAGCCGGATAATCATGCTCCAGTCTACTATCTGACCCAGCTGTCACTGGCTGCAGTGACAGTGATAAGTGTTTATACCTTTGATGGAGTAACTGTACAAACCTTTTCCGGTAGCTTTGTGGTGGACAGTCTGGCCGTTCTGCTCAAGCTGTGCATCTATATTGTTACATTTCTGGTACTGCTGTACTCACGTGATTACATGATTCAGCGTGGCATCTTTTCGGGCGATTATCTTGCTCTTGCCCTTTTTTGTGTGTTGGGTATGATGATCCTGGTCTCTGCCGGCAGTCTGCTGACGGTCTATCTGGGGCTGGAGCTGATGTCACTGTGCCTGTATGCCATGGTAGGCCTGTGGCGCGATTCGAAAATGGCCACAGAGGCCGCGATGAAATATTTCATTCTGGGTGCCCTGTCATCTGGGATGCTGCTCTATGGCATGTCTGTTTTGTATGGCGCGACAGGCAGCCTGCTGATCGCTGATATTTCCACCTATGTACAATCCTCCCATGATCACTCTGTTGTCCTGGGGCTGGGCCTGGTATTTGTATTGATCGGTGTGGCTTTCAAGCTTGGTGCTGCTCCGTTTCATATGTGGGTCCCAGATGTCTATCATGGGGCTCCTACCTCGATAACCCTGTTTATTGCGGCAGCCCCCAAACTCGCGGCCTTTGCTATGCTGGTTCGTCTACTGATAGATGGGTTGCAGGGAATGCAGGTTGAATGGGGACAGATGTTTACTGGCATTGCAATTCTGTCCATCATTGTCGGTAATGTCATTGCCATCGCACAGAGCAATATCAAACGCATGTTTGCCTATTCCGGTATTGCCCATGTTGGGTTTATCCTGCTGGCATTGTTGACAGGAACTCATGAAGGTTACGCCGCAGCACTTTTTTATGCGATTGCCTATGCAATCATGACAGCAGGGGGATTTGGCATGATCCTTCTGTTGAGCCGACAGGGCATGGAAGCTGAACGGCTGGATGATTTCAGGGGATTGAATCATATCAACAAATGGTTTGCATTTATCATGCTGATTCTCATGCTGTCTATGGCGGGCATTCCACTTACGCTCGGGTTCTTTGCAAAACTGTCTGTCATAACGTCTCTGATCCACATCAAATTGATCTGGATTGCCGTATTTGCTGTTCTCCTTGCCGTAGTGGGTGCGTTCTACTATTTGCGCGTTATCAAACTGATGTACTTCGACAGTCCTGAAAACGAAGCCAGTCAGATTGAGTCCAGCGCTGATATGCGTGTTATCCTGTCAGTCAACGGTTTGGCTGTACTGATTCTTGGGCTCTTCCCGGATCAGTTGATTGCCCTGTGCGCCCTGGTTATTTGAAGAAACAGTAATTTGATCACGTCCCGGTATATGCGCCTTAATGGCGACATTCCTGAATGATATCTCGGAGAGCCAGAGAAAGACTGGTTGAACAACTCAAGGGGCAGGGTATCTCTCATCCCAAGGTACTGAAGGCCATTCTTGATACTCCAAGGCATCTGTTTGTGGACGAGGCATTGCAGAGTCGAGCCTATGAAAATACTGCTCTGCCGATAGGTCATGGACAGACCATTTCCCAGCCCTACATTGTTGCAAGAATGACCCAGGCACTATTGGAGGGGCCGGGTTCTCCAAGGAAGGTCTTGGAGATCGGGACAGGCTCAGGGTATCAGACCGCCATTCTCGCGAAGGTATTTGATGAGGTATATACCGTTGAGAGAATTTCAGCCTTTCGTTTTCCAGCCAAACGACGTTTCAATCAACTGGGTCTTTATAATATATCAATGCTCTATTCGGATGGTCATGAAGGTTGGCCGCAACATGCGCCCTATGATGGTATTATCGTAACGGCAGCAGCGAACGAAATTCCGTCTCCACTATTGGAACAGCTGGCCGAGAAGGGTGTAATGATTATTCCAGTTGCAGCTGAGTCCGGGGATGATCTACAGGTTTTGGTGAAATTGATTCGTCATAAAGATGAATTTATCCATGAAGAACTGGAATATGTTCGTTTTGTTCCCTTGTTGGAGGAACGTGATTGAGATTTTTTTCCCATCTCTATCAACGTGTATTGGATTGGGCAAGACATCGTCATGCACCTTGGTATCTTGCCGGTCTGAGTGTCGCCGAATCCTCTTTCTTTCCCATACCGCCAGATGTCATGCTTGTCCCCATGGCGCTTGCGAACCCACGGCGCTCTTTTCTTTATGCCGCCATTGCCACGACGGCATCAGTGTTGGGAGGAGCCCTTGGTTACATGATAGGGGCACTTGCCTTTGACCTGATTACGCCGTGGTTGCACGAACTCGATTACTGGTCAACGTATCTTCATGCTCGAGAATGGTTCGAAATGTGGGGATTGTGGATCGTCCTGCTGGCCGGATTTTCTCCCATTCCTTACAAAATATTCACGATTACGGCAGGGGTCATGTCCATGGCCTTTCTTCCATTTTTGCTGGTTTCGTTCCTTGGGCGAGGAGGACGGTTCTTTCTGGTTGCGCTCATTATGCGTATCGGTGGAGAGCGACTTGAACCGGTGATTCGCAGACATATTGATACACTTGGCTGGGTTTTTGCCATAATATTGGGAATATTGTTTCTTGTCATGAATATTTGATGCACATCAAGGGCCTTCCATCTGTCAGCATTGTTCTTTTTATTTTGCTGTTGACTGGTTGTGGAAAGTTTGCCTATTACAAGGTCAAGCCAGGTGATACGCTTTATTCTATAGGTTGGCAGTATGGTGCAGATTATCGTCAACTGGCAGCCTGGAACGATATTCAGGCACCTTATATTCTCAAGCCGGGGCAATGGTTACGCGTTGTCCCTCAGGATCCCTACTACAAGGATCCGAATATCGCCGATGAACGTGTGGTTCAAAATTCAAAACCGGTTTTCAGGCCACCAGTAGTGGTTAAACCGGAAACAAAACGCCGCTCATCACTACAATTTGACCGAACACAAGGCTGGCAATGGCCTGTTATCGGGCCACTGCTCTATACTTATTCCAGCAAGGATACTCGAAAACAGGGAATCGGTGTCCAGGGCAGGTTGGGGCAACCCGTCCGTGCTGCGGCCGATGGACAAGTCGTCTATAGTGGTACCGGTCTGGTAGGGTATGGACACCTTGTTATTATCAAGCATAACGATGCCTTTCTGAGCGCCTATGGCCACAATGCCAGGGTACTGGTCAAAGAAGGGCAGTTTGTTCGGCGAGGCCAGCAGATTGCAACATTGGGACGCAGTGGTGCCCGACAACCTCTGCTGCATTTCGAGATCCGCAAAAATGGCAAGGCCGTCAATCCCTTGGCCTATCTGCCTAAACTGTAAGCGTTTCTTGTCGAGAAAAAAGAAAGGACATGAAGAAAAACCATGCTGGATTTACGCTGATTGAACTGATGATCGTTATCGCGATCATCGGGATCGTGGCAGCGCTGGCCATTCCGGCCTACCAAAACTATGTGCTGCGAGTGAAATTGGGTGAAGGCTTTCAACTCTTTGCGACACACAAATCGGCGGTATGGGAAGGCTCCAATGAGGGACAGTTTGCCACCTCCAATGCCTCGGCCGGGCTTCCTGTTCCGACGGATATTCATGGTGACTGGGTCGAGAGCGTTGCTCTGGGCGCGGATCCGGTCCCTGGAAGTGTCACCGTAACCTATAGCAATGCCAAGATGCCCGAGTTAGGTGGTTTGAATACAATCGTGTTTGTTCCGACCAACACCAATGGCAGTCTCAAATGGCAGTGCAATGGGGGAACAGTGCCGATGAAGTACCGGCCAAACCGTTGTCGAACGCCCTGAGTGTTATACTGCCGCCAGCGCTGTTTTTGCCTGGCGCCTCAGCTCGACGGCCTCAGCGAGTTTGTGAAGGAGTGTTTCAGATTCTTCCCAACCAATACAGGCATCGGTAATACTCTGGCCATAGGTCATGGGTTGACCTGGTACAATATCCTGCCTGCCTGCCTGCAGGTGACTTTCGATCATGACTCCGATGATATGAGGTTCTCCTCTGGACAATTGATGATGGATGTCATCAATGACCAATCCCTGATTGGCGGGATCCTTGCGGCTGTTGGCATGACTACAGTCAATCATGATTCTGGGCTGAATTCCTGCCTTTTTCATATCCGCGGCGCAGGCCTGTACGGACTCGGAATCATAGTTGGGCTGTTTGCCTCCACGAAGGATGATATGACAGTCCTCATTGCCCCGTGTGGAAAAGATTGCTGAATGACCGGCCTTGGTGACTGAAAGAAAACTATGAGGTTGTGAAGCGGCCCGGATCGCATCAATGGCTATTTTCCGATTACCATCCGTACCGTTCTTGAATCCGACCGGACAAGACAGCCCGGAAGCAAGCTCACGGTGGCACTGGCTTTCTGTGGTGCGTGCACCAATGGCACCCCAACTGACCGTGTCAGCTATATATTGAGGCGAGATCAGATCGAGAAATTCAACGGCCGCCGGCACGCCAATGTGATTGACATCCAGAAGAAAACGGCGCGCGAGGCGCAGGCCCTTGTCAATCTTGAAGCTGCCGTCCAGATCCGGATCGTTGATCAGGCCTTTCCAGCCGACAGTAGTTCGTGGCTTCTCGAAATAGACACGCATGACGATCAGCAAACGGTCACGCAATTCGTCACAACAGTTTTTCAGACGATGCGCGTACTCAAGCCCGGCATCGATGTCATGAATGGAACACGGTCCAATAATCACCAACAAGCGGTCATCGCGACCATGAAGGATATTATGAATGGCCTGACGAGTATCATAAACCGTTCTGGCGATCTCTTCAGTTATGGGAAACTCGCGGTGAATCTGCGCGGGAGACACAACCTCGGTCATGCCCAGGATACGGAGATCATCAGTCAGATACTTCATCTTCAGTTCGGTTCAGCTGCGCGGATCTGAGAAAGGATGGTTTCGTTTTCCAAAGTGGAGGTGTCCTGAGAGATTTTTTCCTTGCAGGCAATACTCCGTAGCAATCTTCGCATGATCTTGCCTGATCGTGTCTTGGGTAGATTATCAACCAGGACAATGACATCTGGACGTGCAATGGCACCAATTTGTTCTACGACCCACTGTTTCAGGGTTTCAACGATGTCACTATCCTGTTGAGTCTCGGAAGGTTTGGTCACGACAAAGGCATGTATCCCTTCTCCCTTGATATCATGCGGAAACCCAACTACGGCGGCTTCGACAACGCACGGGTGGGCCACCAGTGCCGATTCGATTTCCATCGTCCCCAGACGATGTCCCGAGACATTCAGAACATCATCCAGGCGTCCCATGATCCAGAAATAGCCATCACTGTCACGTCTGGCGCTATCACCGGCGACATAGTATTTGCCGTCAAATTGTGACCAATAGGTATCTACATACCGTTGATCATCTCCCCAGATGGTTCTGGCCATGGAAGGCCAAGGTTGACGCACAACCAGATATCCGCCCTTGTCGGATGCCTGAATACTATTGCCCTCACTGTCAACGATATCCAGGTCAATGCCGGGAAGAGGCTGGGTGCAGGAACCGGGTTTGGTTGCTGTAACTCCGGGAATAGGGGAGGCCATGATGGCACCGGTTTCAGTTTGCCACCAGGTGTCAACGATTGGACAACGTGATTGACCAATCACCCTGTGATACCACATCCAGGCTTCTGGATTGATGGGTTCTCCCACGGTGCCCAGTAGACGCAGGCTGGAGAGATCATATCGATTTGGCACGTCATCACCAAGTTTCATCAGGGCACGGATGGCTGTTGGTGCGGTGTAAAAGACGGTGACACGATGCTTTTCGCAGATCTTCCAGAATCGCCCGCCATCAGGAACAGTAGGCGCTCCCTCATACATCATGATGGTTGCTCCATTACTGAGCGGTCCATACGCAACATAGGTATGGCCGGTGATCCAGCCAACGTCGGCCGTGCACCAAAAGATATCCGAATCATCCAGATCAAATACCCATTGGCAGGTCATGGTGGCTCCCAGCAGATAGCCACCACTGGAATGTTGCAGTCCCTTGGGCTTTCCAGTCGATCCGGAAGTATAGAGAATAAAGAGAGGATGTTCACTATTGACCCATTCTGGCTCACAGGCCACATCACAGTCCGAAACAATCTCATGCCACCAGTGATCACGCCCAGAAATCATCGGGACCGTCTTGCCAGTGCGTTGAAAGACGATGACATTCTTGACGGTTGCCCCTCCCAGTTCAAGGGCACGATCGGCTGTTTTTTTCAGTTCTATGATCTTGCCGCCGCGATGTCCCCCGTCGGCGGTAATCAGACAGCAGGCCTTGGTATCTTCTATCCTGTCCTTCAGGGCCTCAGCGGAAAATCCGCCAAAGACTACAGAATGGATGGCACCAATTCTTGCGCAGGCCTGCATTGCAATCACTGCCTCGGGAATCATGGGCATGTAGAGGATCACGCGATCACCCTTGCCAACTCCCTGTTTTTTCAAGGCATTGGCAAATCTGCAGACACGCTCGTACAGGGTATGGTAGGTCAGTGTTTCAGTGTCACCCTGTTCCCCTTCAAAGATGATGGCTGTTTTATTTCCTCTTGTAGACAGATGACGATCCAGACAGTTGAAGGATACATTGAGATTGCCGTCTTCGAACCACCGAAAATGAGGGGCATTTTGTCGATCGAGGACATGAGAAAAAGGGGTCTGCCAATCCAGTTCAGTTTTTGCAAGCTTGCCCCAAAAGCCTTCCAGGTCGGACCGTGCAGACTGGCGCAGGCTCTCCAGTTGTGAGGCGGAACGAATTCGTCTTGGCGTAAATGCCTTCGGCGGGACGAATTTTCGCTCCTCAGTAAGAATACTGTGAATATCCTGTGTCATAAGTAAAGAAAAGGACTGGCCTATATATGGTATCAACCCGCGAGTTGACGTTCCTTGATCTCATCCAGTGTTTTGCAGTCGATACACTGTGTTGCGGTTGGGCGAGCCTCGAGTCGACGAATGCCGATTTCAACGCCGCAAGTCTCGCAATAGCCATAATCACCTGACTCAATCATGCTGAGCGTCTTGTCGATCTTGGCGATCAGCTTCCTTTCACGATCACGGGTTCTGAGTTCCAGGGCAAATTCAGACTCCTGGGTGGCACGGTCGTTGGGATCAGGAAAGTTGCTTGCCTCTTCCTGCATATGGTCAACGGTACGTTCCACCTCTTTTAACAGGTCTTCCTTCCAGGTCTTGAGAATCCTGGTGAAATGGGCCTGCTGGTCCGGATTCATGTATTCTTCACCCTTCTTTTCCTTGTAGGGTTCGATCTTTCCCAGAATCAGGGAATCGTCCGTCTTGATCGCTTTTTTCGGCATTGGGATCTCCAATCTCTCTGTTAAATCGAATCTGTCAATTATAACCGTGTTTATATCGCTTAGGTAGAGCCTGAATCGATATCAATTGGGGCGGGAAGGGGGTGGCGGCAGAAAATCAGGGATTCTACCGGCTGATTCAGGAGAAGATGTTGCTGAATGATGGTTTCCAGATTCTCGGGTGAGCAGGAATGATACCAGATGCCCTCCGGGTAGACGAGTGCGATGGGGCCCTGGTGGCAGATCTGCAGACAGTTGACCTTGCTGCGAAAGATACCATGAGTGGCGGCAAGATCGAGTTCGCGGAGTCGTTTTTTCAGGTAATCCCAGGCCTCCAGGCCGGTCTCCCGATTGCAACACTTGGGTTTGGTCTGATCACAGCATAGAAAGATATGTCGCTGAATCTGCTGGATTCCAAGCTGCATCGTGATATTTTGCAAGATGGCAGTCATGACGATATGATGAATACAGAAATTGTGAGGCAATAGAAACGGGAGAAAGTATGCCATATTTGAACATACAGACCAATCAGGAGCTGGGCAAGGAGGAACAGAAGAATATGCTGACCGATGTATCGGCTACGGTGGCGAATGCCCTGGGCAAGCCGGAGTCCTATGTCATGGTGGCACTGCAGACAGGTATTCCAATGACCTTTGCAGGTGAAACGGCACCTGCGGCCTATCTCCAATTGAAAAGCCTGGGTCTGCAGGAATCGCAGACCGCCGCATTGTCTTCCACGCTGTGTCAATGGGTTGAGGAAAATCTGGGAGTTTCTTCGGATCGTGTCTATATTGAATTTTCTGGTCCTCCACGCAAGATGTGGGGGTGGCAGGGCGGTACCTTCTAGCCTGCAAGGCATGTTCACCTCATTGGGCTATCTGTTGACAATCAATCAAAGAGAGGATCAATCATGACTGTCACGATCTATCATAATCCCCGTTGTTCCAAATCCCGGCAGACACTTCAGCTTCTGCGTGATCGAGGGATTGAACCGACTATTATTGAATATCTGAAAACCCCACCGGATGCAAAACAGCTTCGTGCGATTCTCAATATGCTGGGTTTGTCGCCGCGTGAATTGATGCGAAAAAAAGAACCGGAGTACCGTGATTTGGGTCTTGATGGCGATCATCTCACTGATGAGGCATTGATTGAGGCCATGATCAGTCACCCCCGCTTGATGGAAAGGCCGATTGTTATTGCCGAAGGTCGTGCGGCTCTGGGGCGTCCTCCCGAAAAAGTTCTGGAAATCCTGTCCCTGTCATAGGATTTCAGTTTCCCTGTTTTTACTGACGAATGGTCCTGAAATTTCTTCGCGACCAGTCTCGGTAACCCCTCAACCCATACTTCCCTAAAAAGCCCAGCCGGGGATACCGGCTGGGAGAGGTATGAGCGCTGCTCCTGGTGGATGCGAGGCATCGTTGCGCTCGTTGGAAAGTGCTTGA
>RFGN01000158.1 GCA_003696645.1 Gammaproteobacteria bacterium
AAAAGTAGAAAAATATCATGAGAAAGTATCATATAAAAACGGATTCTCTAGAATCCACTCATGGCCAGATTCCGTTCTGGCAGGTCAGCCATGTGACAACACGCTTTGAGTAGATGAGGAAGCAGATGAAGATTACTAGAGAAGTGTTTGAAACTGCTGTGGAAAAGAATATCCTTTCATCCTCCCAGGCCAAACGGCTTGTCGAATATCTGCAAGGCCAGCCGCAGGCGGGCCCGGTATTCGATCTGACCCATGTCCTGTATTATCTCGGTGGTTTGATTGCCATCGGTGCCATGACCCTGTTCATGAATCTCGGATGGGAGTCATTTGGTGGCCTTGGTATCCTTCTTGTGTCAATGATCTATGCGGTTTTTGCAATATTCCTATGCAACAGGTTTCAGGAGAGGGGGTACGCCATCCCTGCCGGGATCTGTGCCGCATTTGTGGTGGCATTGACCCCATTGGCCATCTATGGACTGCAGCAGGCATTGGGCATGTGGCCGGATCAAACGGTCTATCAGGCCTATCATCGATTGATTCGTTGGCATTTTCTGTATATGGAGCTGGGAACCCTGGCGGTGGGGGCGGTGATGGCCTGGCGGTACAAATATCCCTTTCTGATGATGCCTCTGGCCGTAACAGGCTGGTATCTGTCCATGGATGTTGCTGCCATGTTGTCGGGTGGTGAACTGACCTGGGAGCTGCGTGAGCTGGTGTCATTGTATTCTGGGCTGCTGATGATCGGGATGGCCTTCTGGGTGGACATGCGATCAAGAGCCCGTGCCGATTACGCCTTCTGGCTGTATCTCTTTGGGGTGATCGCCTTCTGGACTGGTCTGACCTTGCAGCATAGTGACAGTGAATTTTCTCGGTTGATGTATTGCGGGATCAATCTCGTCATGATCGGGGTTGGCGTGGTCCTGGTTCGCCGTGTCTTTGTGATCTTCGGTGCTTTCGGGGTGAGTGGTTATCTGGGACATCTGGCCGAGCATGTATTCCGCGACAGCTGGCTGTTTCCGATCGCCCTGACTGGTATCGGATTTCTGGTGATCTTTCTGGGTATCCTTTGGAAGAAGAACGAACAAACGCTTACTGCAAAAGTCCACCGATATCTGCCCCTCGCCCTGAGGGAGCATCTGGCAAGGAGATGACGCAGGTGTCCAGACACAACATATCCATGACAGTCGGTCTAGTCCGGTCCTGGTCAACCCGCCTTTATCGACTGATCTTTACCTCGATGGCAGTTGGCCTGCTGACAGGGTGGACTGGCCAGCTTCCGGCATGGGCCATGACGTCCACGCCGCCGCATGGAGCAGTTCAGGCGAAGCTGGATTGCGTGATCCTGCTGCATGGCTTGGCCAGAACGCGGCGGTCCATGAATAAGATATCGGAAGCCCTTGAAAAAGAAGGCTATCGTGTAATCAATCAGGGCTACGACTCGCGTCATCATGCCGTGCAGGAATTGGCAGAGGCAGCCATTTCCGATGCCATCGGGCAATGCAAGTCAGGATCGCATTCCGAAGGAAAGATCCATTTCATTACCCATTCCCTGGGAGGGATCCTGCTGCGTCAGTATCTGCAGCGCCACCGACTGGAAAAACTTGGCAGGGCCGTGATGCTGGCACCGCCGAATGAGGGCAGCGAGGTGGTGGACCGTTTGAAGGATGTCCCCGGGTTTGATGTCCTCAATGGGCCTGCCGGACGTCAATTGGGTACGGGTGCGGATGATCTGCCGGCACAACTGGGCCCTTTCCCGGGAGAAGTGGGTGTCATTGCCGGGGATTTCAGTTTCAATCCGATCCTGTCGCGGTTGATACCGGGGCCGGATGACGGCAAGGTTGCCGTCGGCCGGACTGCTGTGGCAGGGCAGGATGATTTTATCGTGCTGCCGGTATCGCACTCCTTCATCATGCGCAACCGAACAGTGATCGAGCAGGCCCTGCATTTTCTGCAACACGGTCGCTTCGATCATTCCATAAAAGATTAAAAATAAGAGACTATACCATGAAATATTTAATAAAATGGTTGTTGAAAAGGTTGTACCGTGTCAGGGTGAAGGGCATAGAAAACCTTGAGAATCTGCCACCCAGAACCCTGATCGTAGCCAACCATACCTCATTTCTGGATGCCCTGTTGCTGTATGCCTTTGTTCCGGGCCGGCTGACCTTTGCCATCAATACCTATGTGGCCCGATCGCTGCTACTCAGATTCGTCTCACGCTGGATCCATACCTTTGCCCTGGACCCAATGAACCCTCTGTCACTCCGGACCCTGATCCAGCGTGTCAGGGCCGGTGAGCATGTGGTCATCTTTCCCGAGGGGCGCATAACCGTCACCGGCGCACTGATGAAGATCTACGAAGGGCCTGGCATGGTTGCCGATCGTGGCCAGGCTCAGATCCTGCCAATTCGCATCGAAGGGGCACAGTTCACCCCGTTTTCACGGCTCAAGGGACGCGTCAGGATCCGCTGGTTTCCCCGCATCAGCCTTTCCATTCTGCCATTGCGGCGTCTGCAGGTCTCTGCCGATCTGACCGGCCGACGACGTCGTGAAGCGGCGGGGCAACAATTGGGAGAGTTGATGACCGACCTCATGTTCCGGACCTGTGAGCTGGAATCCAGTCTCTTGCAGCGTCTGTACGAGGCACGCAAGATCCACGGAGGAAAGCATGTGATTGCCGAAGATATCGGACGCCAGCCATTGGGATACGATGGCCTGTTGCTGAGATCCTGGATGTTGGCGCAGCGATTGCGGGGCCGGGTTGCCGGTCAGGCCCATGTGGGGCTACTGTTGCCGAACAGTCTGGCCACGCTGACCACCTTTTGGGCCATGCAGCGTCTGCCGTCGGTGCCGGCGATGCTCAATTATACCCTGGGCGCACAGGGTCTGATCTCTGCCTGCGAGACCGCTACCCTCAAAACGGTCATTACCTCGCGTTGTTTCTTGCAACAGGTCCGGCTTGAACATCTGGTTGAACCACTGGAGCAATGTGTCCGGCTGATCTACCTGGAGGATCTGGCGGCAGAGATCGGTATCATGCACAAGATCCATGCCACCGTGGCCTATTTGCTGGAACGCTGGCTGCCAGGATTCAGTCAGTCCGCCAAGGCGGATGATGCCGCCGTGATCCTGTTCACCTCCGGCTCGGAAGGGGCCCCCAAGGGTGTGGTCCTGTCGCATCGCAACCTGCTGGCCAATATTGCCCAATTGACGGCCCGGGTCGATTTTTCGGCCCAGGATATTGCCCTCAATGCGCTGCCCCTGTTTCATTCCTTTGGACTGATGGCCGGAACCCTGCTGCCCCTGTTGTCCGGGATTCGCATCTTCCTGTACCCATCGCCATTGCATTATCGAGTGATTCCGGAGTTGGCCTACGAGATCAATGCCACCCTGCTGTTTGGCACCAATACCTTTCTGGAGGGATATGCCCGGTTTGCCCATCCCTATGATTTCTACAGCATGCGTTATGTCTTTGCCGGGGCCGAACGCCTGCAGGACAGGGTGCGCCAGCAATGGGAGGAAAAATTCGGTATCCGCATATTGGAAGGCTACGGTGCCACCGAGACCAGCCCGGTACTGGCAGCCAATACGGCGATGCACTATCGAGCTGGCACGGTTGGCCGATTGATGCCGGGACTGGAAATAGCGCTGCAGCCGGTTGCCGGACTGCAAACGGGGAGCCGCCTGCAGGTACGTGGACCCAATATCATGCTGGGTTATCTTTTGCACGATCAACCTGGGAAACTGCTGCCACCACAGACGGACCTTGGCCCCGGCTGGTATGACACCGGGGATATCGTTACCATCGATGATCAGGGATTTGTGCGCATCTGCGGACGGCTCAAGCGTTTCGCCAAGGTCGGGGGCGAGATGGTCTCGTTGACCGTAGTGGAGCAGCTGGCCCAGACCGCCTGGCCACAGGCCATGTCGGTCGCTGTAGCGGTGCCGGATGAACGCAAGGGGGAACAGATCATTCTGCTGACCAGCGAAACGGCGGCCAGTGTTGGCGTACTGGTTCAGCAGGCGCGCGAGCAGGGGGTGTCCGAACTCGCCATACCACGGAAGATCTTTTCTGGCGAATCGATTCCCCTGCTGGCAACGGGCAAGATCGATTATGTCGCGGCCCGCCAGAAAGTGGAGGCACAGTCATGAAGGGTTTGTTCAGGCGTGTCATGATTACCCAGTTTTTAACCGCATTTGCCGACAATGCCATCCTGTTTACTGCAATTACCATCATATTGCAGAAAAATCAGGTGGCACCCTGGTATGTGCCGACCCTGCAGGCCTCATTTCTGGTGGCCTTTGTATTGCTGGCGCCCTGGGTCGGGCCCTTTGCCGATGCTCGCCCCAAGCCCCGAGTGCTGATGCTTGCCAATCTGGTCAAGGCAGCCGGGGTGGTGTTGCTGTGGTTTTCGGTCAGTCCCTTATTGGCCTATGCCCTGGTCGGACTGGGGGCGGCAATCTACAGTCCGGCGAAATATGGCATCCTGCCCGAGATTACCCCGGCACAGGATCTGGTTCGCGCCAATGGCTGGATCGAAGGCTCCACCATTCTTGCCATCCTCAGTGGAACGCTGGTCGGTGCCTGGGTATCGGAATGGTCCATCCACGGGGCGCTGGTCATGATCCTTTCCCTGTATCTGGTTTCGGCAGTCGTTGCCATGAGCATACGCCATACCTTCGTAAAGGGACGCAGTACCGAGGCCGCTTTATCGTATTTCAAGGCCATGTCACAGCAACTGCTCGCCACCCCCCGAGCCCGTTTTGCTACCCTCGGCGTCAGCCTGTTCTGGGCGGCCGCCACAGTGTTGCGGGTATTGCTGGTGGCCTGGGCACCGATGGTCCTGATGTTGACGAAATCATCGGATATTGCCACATTGACACTATTTACCGCCATTGGCATTGCGGTCGGCTCCCTGCTGGCCTCGCGGCTTATCCCGTTGCATGGTCTGTCACGCGCCCGCTTTGCCGGCTATGCCACCGGGTTTGCCATCATCCTGCTGGGGCTGGTCGATCAGGCGGGGGCGGCACGAGGGGTGCTGTTTTTGATCGGTTTTGCCGGGGGCATCTTCGTGGTACCGATCAACGCCGCCCTGCAGGAGATCGGCCATCAGACGATCGGCAGCGGCAAGGCTGTGGGTATCCAGAATTTTTTTGAAAACCTGACCATGCTGACGGCGTCGGGCCTGTTTGCACTGGCCGCCAGGGCAGGGGCCAATCCAATTGTATCGTTGCAGGTTTTGGGCCTTCTGGTTGTGATCTCTACGTTGATCATCAGTCGCAGGCTGCCTCCCGTCGGAGAACGCTAGCCTTTTCGCCACTTTAATGAGATTGTCACACTTTCTTCCCGGTTTTTTCATATTTGTGGTCTAGAGTCTGTCTGAGTCCAACACTCAGGAGACAAGATGATGCACACGATTGATTTGCTGCCACGTGACAGTGCCCGGTTGACTGGTCCGTTTGGTGGGGGTGTTCAAACCTTCCATTCCCATGAAGCGGCAGTGGATGCCTTTGAACGCTGGGCCAATGAATACAGGAAGGCCGAAATCGGGCTGGAAGACGACGACCTGGAA
>RFGN01000159.1 GCA_003696645.1 Gammaproteobacteria bacterium
CCAGATAAAAGGAGCACACGGTGGCTACCCAATAAAAGTCACTTTCATTCTGTTCGAGCTTGGCCAGCAAGGCATCTACCTCGTGCGGGAAAGGAATCGAGCATTCAGCGATTTCTCTAGGCACACTGAAACACTTCTTCCGGAAGTTTACCTCAGGCGCCTTTCCCAGCTCGACCAGGAATTCGTGAAGAAGCCGAAGATGGGAAATGGCCGTCCGCCTGCTCGAAGGAGAATAATCGGTCTTCGAGACCACCCCACGGCCGATAGCTTCCCAATCATCTACGGAAAGCTCGTCCAGATGTTTGCCTTTCGGAAGCGGGAACACCCTGTTGGCAACGACAGAGACGTACCCGCGATAGGTTGAAAGTGTCAAGTTGGCAAAACGCAGATCCTCGGCGATCCAGATCAGCCATTCCAACAGAATCAGATCATTAGGGCTGCAGCCATCTTTTCGAAAGTTGTCCCGATACAACCTCAGTTTGGCTGGTAGCCAACTTGCTTTCCGGAGCTTCGTCTTCATCCCCCCTTCTCTCGAATCCGGGAACAGCTTATGGAGCTCTGCGAGATTCGATTCTCCACTCCGCCACTTACCTCCTCCCTCTCCGACCTTGGATCCGGAATCATATGGAATCTGCGCACCACGAAACTTTCCTGAGAGATCCGCCACGACCAGAGCGGGAATGCCGCCAAACCACAGACTCAACTGACTGAGCCTGATCCAATGGGCCACGGTCAATGGATATCGGGGAAGCCTCCCCGGAAACGCCTCATCCCACAGCCGACGAATCCAGGCATCGAGAACGCTTCGACGCTCGGTCTTGTCGCCCCCGCCACTGACTATCTGCCAGCCGTCGGGACAAAGCGGATGCCCCTTTTTGGCACGCGGGAGCAGCATCTTGAGGCACAACGTGGAGTATTGGCCGATATAGTAATTCTTTCTGGCACTTCCCGACCGCTTCGGAATCCGAACCAGATTCATATCCCCAAGGATGACGTCCTCGGCATGGAGCCCTGCCAAAAGTCCATCGGCGTTGTCGATGACCACGCCATCCAAGGCGATCGCAGCCAAAATAAACCGAACGCAAAGTTCATTGGTCGGTGTTCCGTAATTCGGCTTTCGCGACACAAGCCGCCGAACAAGTTGCTCATGCCACCATAACGAATTGATCTCGTCCGCCTTGCCGTACTTGAAAGCCAAATGCTGGCGGACATCCATTCGAACACTCGGCCATAAGGAAACCTTGAGACCATACTTGGTCAACCGCTTGAGAACATAGGCCAACCCGACATTGATCCGGAAGAGTTCGTCATCATTCGCCTGAAGCTTGCCGTCTTGATCGATCAGGCCCATCCGCTGGCAAAATTCCTTGTAGGTTTCCGTGTTCCACCGATCCACCTCGCGCCGTTGAAGTACATCCACGACCGCCTCGCACACTGCAAGGACAACCCGATTGCGCCGATGGCGCTCACGTTCGCGCAACTCCATGCGAAGCTGCTCAAACGCTTCTCTCAAATGCTCAGTCGACAAAGGGGACCTCAAGCCTGAGATGTCCGACCACCTGATCTTCGATCACCTCCGCCAGCATCGTCGCCAAGCGATCCCAGGAGATGGGTGACGCGCTCATCTCCGGTTCGCGTTGCTCATGCCGGTGGCCCGAAAGAAAGTCGATGGCCTCCTGCGGGACGCCGATCTCGTGCAAGCGACTGAGCAGATAATGTCTTGGACCGTTCTTGATACCGGACCATGGGCAACTCGACAGACGCTCGATATTATTAGGATTCACGCCAACAAGTTTCCCGCATTCCTCGTCGACTTCGACAAGAAAAGGGATGTTCACGCTTATCTCCCATGAGAATCCGTTCAAAACAAAATAGCTGGCCGCTTTATCATGAATCGATCGGTACTGGGCGATCGCCTGATGCAATGTCGGGCACATCAGGATCATCCTTTGCTCCGCGAAATGTTGATTGAACTTGTCCTCAATAAACATCCGCCCCGACTCAAGATTGAAATTGTCCAGGGACGGAAAAGCATCCCGTTGCGGTCGCCGCCCGGTCGTGACTGCCATGAGCAGATAAAGGTAGGCCATATAGTCATTCCATATCCGGACATCCCGCTTGATCTCTGCAAGAAATTGGTCTCGGTTCCTTGGGAAGGAGTTCAACAAGTCGCTGACAGTTTCTTGCAGCAGTCTCGGATCCGGCGTGCCGACCGCGCCAATTCGTTTGCGCGCATCCCCGATCCGATCCTTTGACTCGCCCCAGGCGATCGGACCAAACACCTCTGCGGGCAGGTGTCCCGCCTCATGAACCATGCGATCGACCGCGTTCAACCACCAACGACAACATCGCTCCCAATCGAAGGTGATGTAATAATGCTGGCTCCTCAAATGCATTCTGCTCCTGGCCTGAATGTGATCGGCTAAAATCTCCGGCAGCCCGCCTGCGCCCACAAAATAGCCTTCAAAGGTGTATCGCAATCGGTTCAGGGTGACGTTCGAAAGGCCATCCTTTGGCAACCGCTTCAGGATGCCCATTGCTTTTCTGATTTCAGATTTGTCGAACAGAGCACTTTCGGTCGCCCGGCCCTTGGGGAAAGGTCTCTCGATAATTTCCGGCAAGGAAAGCCGAAAGTGCGTGGACACGGGTAGGTATCCGTCCCGTAGCTCCGAACCACGGGGGTTGATCCACCACAAGACATGCTTGTCAGGGTCGTAGAATCTTTTCTCCCAAGGTGATGCGGTCCTGCTCCCCTCCAATTTATCGATCTCGCCCTGATCGCATTTCACGACCTGAATGCCCTCGATCGACGCCTTGGAGTAGCCGCACAGAAGCGCGAGCGCAATCACTCCAAGCGCCGGCTCGTGTTTCTGCTCTCGAAGCATGAACACCAAGCGTTGAATCGTTCCGGGTGACAGGCACTTGTGATGCCACGGTTGCACCTTGCTCATCATGGCGCAACTTTCCTGCATACCCCGATGCCTTTTCATGGCCACCCAGGGATCTTGAAACCAGTGGGCGGGAAGCAGCCATGTTCGATTTTCCTCATAGTCAATGATCGATTCGCCATAGGATTGTAGTTCCTTCAAGGATGGCACTGAGGGAGATGCTTCATAGATATCCCGGCGAGGCCCTTGATCCGGGAGAAATGCAATCGTCGGGTCGGCCATTGCGGAGAAGTCCTCGAAACGCGTGTATTCCACGCTCATGCTTGAGAGTTCGTAGAGGCGCCACCTCGCCGTCTTTTTACCCTCCCCGCCTCCCGAGGATCGCCCAAGCTTTTTTCGGTTTCTCAGCAATAGATCCTTGATATATGTGATATCCCCCCTGGAAACCAAACGCACATCTTTGGCGGCATACTCTTGGGCATGGGTGGCCAGAAACATTCGAGTTTGCAAATCGGGATCGGAATCGATTTCAAAGTCTTGCGGAACCGCGACGAGTATCTTGCGGGCAGCAAGAGACAGATGATAACGGTATCGATTCGAGGGCTTGCTCACCTGCCGACAGCACAGGTTGATGCGGCGCAAAAGATAGGGGATCAGGGATCGATGCCTCGCCTCGATGACACCGGAGCCCCCGAACTTATGGAGCCAGGCATAGACGGAGTTTGATTCTTCCGTACCGAAGAGCGATTTCTCGATCGGCCGAGCCGATGCGTACAGCGGATCCAGTAGATCGACAATAGCTGAACCTGGGCGGTGCTTGCATGCGGCCCAAGCGTTCACCAGCAGTCTGGCAATGTTCCGGGTTTTGTGAAACAAGCGGCCATCATCCGGCAGGTCGATCAGGCAGGCAATGGATAGATAGAGATCCTCCAGCTCTTTTGGAACTTGTAATAGGCTCGTCGCTGGATGGGATGCCCTCGGCTGGGCATGGTAATACTCGAGGAGGCTCTGGAGTTCGCGCGTATCAATCATTGCGCTTCAAAAGGCGCTCGTTGGACTCGATCGCCTCGATAACTGGTTCGGGTGTGCCTTCTTTGCTGGCGCGCTTGTAGGCCCGGCTGTCAAATCCGCAAATTTCCCGGAGTAGAGCATGGTTGCCACTTTGAATCATGCTCTGAGGAGCGCTGATGACACAATCCCGATTCCCTGCCAA
>RFGN01000019.1 GCA_003696645.1 Gammaproteobacteria bacterium
GTAAAGTACCTGGGTGCCATGCAGGTCATCCGGTTTTACCCACATGCTGACGGTGAGCTGGCTGAATTGAACCTCCATGAAACTGTTGTCCACACTGTAGCGGATGTAGGTGCTGCCGTTGAAGTAAGCTGATTTCTTGCCTTGCACGTCGTCGTCGTCGTAAATCAGGTAACCGTGAATGCCATTGTCGTGGTGGTTGTTGCCGGACAGGTCGTTTGGATTGCCTTCAAAGGTCCACCAGGCAGTTTCGGGGTAGTCGCTCCAGGTGTAGCTGTATGGGGTGTCAATGCCATCAGCACTTATCTCAATAGCCCCAACGTCGTTACCACAACTGGCATTGATGACGTTGTAGGTGAAATTGTTGCCATTGTCGCCACAATCCGGGTCGGCACAGTCCACCAATCCGTCCAGGTCATCGTCAATGCCGTTGTCGCAGATTTCCGGTTCACAAACCGGAATCAGGGCAGACCCCGGAATGATGGTCCAGGAATTGATACCCGGTCCCTGCCAGTAAACCTGGAAGTGATCGCCGCCACCTCCTTCCTTGTGGAGCAATTCAATGTAATACTTCTCGCCCTGTACCAGGGCAATGGAGGCAGAGGTCTGTTCCGGATATTTGTTGTGTTCGGTAGTGCCGGTCCAGCCGGAGACCCCGGCAATTTGAACCTTGTTGCTAAATGTGGAATCGGTGCTCAGGTACAGGCGGGTTTCATCGTCGGAAGTGACGTTGAAAGTGTAGTTGCCACTTGCCGGAGGCACCAGCCAGCCCATGACCCTGGTTCCATAATTGTCGTCGGAATTGACCGGCCACTGGAAGCTGTTCAGTAAGCCCGTTTCATCAAAGTTATTGGGGTAGTTGGGATTGGTGATCAGGTCTGCAACCTCAGAACCTCCTATACCGCCCCACTTCTGGTAAGTAAGGCCTCCCGTTCCGCAATCCGTTTCCTGTGGGCAGTCCACTTTTGAGAGGTAGACGGCATCTATGGCCACACCTACATCCTGCCTGGATGAAGTGAAGACAAAGTTGGAAATGGGATCCTGGCTGTCGTAAGTGAAGGTGTACTCAAATTTCTTCCAGGCCAGGTTGCCGAAGGATTCACTTTGGGGCACTGACCATTGTTGGGCTGTGGCAAATCCACTTACATAGGTA
>RFGN01000160.1 GCA_003696645.1 Gammaproteobacteria bacterium
CCTCTCTGTTGACGATAGAGCAGGGCCAGCATCTTTCTGGCCGGCAAAGACAGGGGATTGAGCCGAAGGCAGGACTGGTAATAATGCTCGGCATGGGAAGGTTGACCCTGAAGTCTCGCCATCTCGCCAAGGAAAAAAAGAACCTTTTCAGTCTCCCCGAACTTTGCACGGATATCCTTTATGACCAATTCGGCCTGGGCATAATCTCCCTGATCAGCATTCTGCTGAGCCAGTGCCCAAAGGCGTTCTTCACCCGTACTCACCACAATGAGCCCCCCCCGGATATGAATATTTTCTTGCCAAAATTTTCTCTGCTTTCATAATGTCCATATTAACATCGGACCATATCAACAGGAGGAATACTCCATGACAGATTCAGGAAAATCCCCGAAAAACAATGGACTGAAAACCTACCACCGACTGGTGGATCTGATCCATGAAAAATTACACACCGAAAAGCCCCTGCAGGGAAAAAAGTTCAATGATATCCTCGGAGAAATCACTTCTCGTGTTACATCCCTGGCCGATATCACCAAGGATGAACTGTCAAGGCTGATCACGACCTTCAGACATGACATACAAGATGCCACACAGATCCTGCACCAGCACCGAAAGCAGGATCTGGACTGGCGGGAATGGCTGAAATTTGACCTGCAGCAGATAGAAAGGCAGACCCTGGAAAAACTTTTCGAGATTGCCGACAAGACTCTTGTTGAACAGCTGATTTTTGAACATGAACTTGAGGCCAGGCAGGAGATGCATACCGGAGAGATCAAGTCTATCGGGGCGCTCCGATGCAAGACCTGTGGAAAGGTGATTCACTTCAAGGCACCGGGTCATATTCCACCCTGCCCTTCCTGTCATGCAACCGTTTTCGTTCGCCACGACGAAAGATAATGGCCAAGACAACAAGGAATGACAGCCAAGACATGATTCCCGCATTCCCCACTATCATGTAGGGCGTCATGCCGGCTCGTGGCTGAATGGATTCAGTCAGCACCTGAGGCTGAAACTGTTCGGCCTGCCGCATTATCCTGCCCCGATGATCGACAAAGGCCGTAATTCCAGTATTGGTCACTCGCAACATGGGACGGTCCATTTCTATTGCCCGCATTCTTGCCATCTGCAGATGCTGGAAGGCCGCAATGGAATGGCCAAACCAGGCATCATTACTGGCATTGACCAGAATATTGGACTGACGGGACTGAGGCAACATTTCATGTCCAAAGGCATCTTCATAACAGATCGACAGACTCAAACCGATCTTGTCGAGCCACAGTGGTGCTGGATGAGAGGATCCTGCAGAAAAATCATCTTCTGGTAACGGGAAAAATTCCGCCGCCCAACCCAACAGTGACCGCCAGGGAAGATATTCCCCGAATGGGACGAGATGGTGCTTGAAATAGAACTGTTGCTGTCCATTTCTCAGCAATACCATACTGTTGTATATCAAGCCATCACGTTCATTGACCATGGGTACCCCTGTCAACAGGGCAGCCTGATTGTTGATCACCTTTTGCTGAAACCAGCTCAAAAGCTCCCTGGCCTGGTCATACATGACCGGCATCGCGGTCTCTGGCCATATGATCAGGTCGCTTTGTTCAGCCACTTTTTCCGACAAGCCAAAGTAGCGTTCGATCGTGGGCCATTTCATGGAAGATAACCATTTCTGATCCTGACGAATGTTGCCCTGAACCATCGAGACCCTGACAACTGGCTGAATATCGTGGGTCCAATTGACATTCTTGAGGATCCCTCCAACCGGCCAGGCAAGTACGCCCAGAAAGATCCACTTGATACTGGAACGTCGATCATTTTTCAAGGTCCATATCGCCATGGCCAACAGCCCGGATATCATGGCAACGATCCATGAAACCAAGTACACACCTCCCAGTGGAGCAAACCCCGCCAGCAGGGAATCACTCTGGGAATAACCCACCGACAACCATGGAAAACCGCTCAAAAACCAACTGCGCACCCATTCAATACAAACCCACAAGGCTGGAATCAGCAGGCCCGACAATCGAAAATCTTCCAGACCGAATCGCCGACGCATCAGTCCGGTTAGCCCGCCGCAAAGCCCCGGAAACAACGCCATGAACATGACAAACAGCAATGTCATGATGCCTGCGCTGAGAGAGTCCGTGCCACCAAAATCATGGATACTGATATAGATCCAGGAAACACCGGTCCCAAACTGGCCGACGCCAAACCACCAACCTGCCCAAAATGCCTGGGCAGGGCTACAACAAAACCAGCAGAGAAAGAGAATCGCCAGACAGGGAAAAACGAGAAGATCGTATCCGTATGGTGCAAAGGACAATGACATGCCCGCACCTGCCATCAGAGGCAGAAATAATCGATACGTCATTCTCATGTCCGTTCGATTGGAGAGAAAAAAGCCGGACTATTCGACGATATCAAGATGGAGCAGGTGGATTCTTCGGCTGTCGGATTTCAGCACCCTGAAAAGAAAACGGTCAATCTGGACCGTTTCTCCGCGTTCGGGAACATGACCGAAGGATTTCATCAACACTCCACCCAGGGTATCAAACTCGCTTTCATCAAAGTGTGCATCAAAATAGGCATTAAACTCTTCAAGAGGGGTGAGTGCCTTGACAGTATACTCATGATCATGATGCTTCAGAATGAATCCTTCCTCATCAATATCATGTTCATCAACAATCTCGCCAACGATCTGCTCGAGAACATCCTCAATCGTCACGAGGCCCGCCACTCCACCATATTCATCACGAACAATGGCCATGTGGTTGCGTCCAGACTTGAATTCCTTCAACAGCATGTTGAGACGTTTGCTTTCCGGAACAAAGACAGCCTTTCTCATGATGTCCCGGATACTGAATTTTTGTTGTTGGGGTTCATCCGATTCAATAAAGAACGGCAACAGATCCTTTGCAAGCAGGATTCCGACCACTTCATCACGATTCTCACCTACTACCGGAAACCTTGAATGTGAGGACTGGGATACGACGGGCAAGATTTCCTGAAGGGCTGCATCACGTTGAACCACAACCATCTGGGCTCTCGGAATCATGATGTCACGCACCTGCATCTCCGATACTTGCAAGACCCCTTCAATCATCGACAATGCATCTACATCAAAGAGTCTATTTCGTTGTGCCTCCTTCAGGATACGAACCAGATCATCCCGATCCCTCGGTTCTGCATTCAAGACCTGTCCTATCCGGTCCAGCAAGGAGCGTTTTGCCTCGCCATTCTTCTGGCCATTTCTGGATATTGCGGGATCATTATTCATTGAATTATTCTTTCTCCTTTCTCATATTGATAGGGATCCCCAGCTCCCAGACCCAGCATGATATGACTCTCGAGTGACTCCATTTTCTCTGCATCGAGATCATTTTCATGATCATACCCCATAAGATGCAAGATCCCGTGAACCACCATGTGCATCCAGTGATGCTTGACCGGGATGGACTGTTTTTCGGCCTCATCGAGCACAACGGGTGCACAGATTACAATATCACCCAGGATCTTCATGCCATCCGGCAAGGTCGTCTGTGCTGGAAAGGACAAGACATTCGTGGGCCTGTCCTTGCCCCGATACTGTTTATTCAACATCCTGCCTTGTCCGTCATCCACGATGATGATTGACAGCTCAGCCTGCCCAGAGGATATTTCTTCATAGGCTTTCCTTGACCAGTCCAGAAATTCTCTTTCGTCTGGAATACCAGACTTGCTCAGGCCAGGATCCACCTGAATATCCACCTGCAAACACGACTCTGCAGGGTTATCGGAAAGCACATTATCGTTCACGGCCTTCCCATAAGTCATAGGCCTCTATGATTTTCTGAACCAGCGGATGCCTTACAACGTCCGCTGCATTGAAATAGGAAAAACCTATTCCCCTGACTCCTTTCAATACCTTGAGAACATGCATCAATCCAGAGGTGGAACTTTTAGGCAGATCAACCTGGGTGATATCGCCTGTAATCACAGCGGTAGAACCAAAACCGATTCGGGTCAGAAACATCTTCATCTGCGCCGTTGTAGCATTCTGTGCCTCATCGAGAATGATGAATGAATCATTCAAGGTTCTCCCCCGCATGTAGGCAAGTGGCAGAACCTCGATGATGCCTCTTTCGATGGCCTTGTTCACGGCATCATTTCCCATGAAATAATACAATGCATCGTATAGTGGACGAAGGTAGGGGTCGATCTTCTGACTGAGATCACCTGGCAGAAACCCGAGCCGTTCACCGGCTTCCACAGCCGGTCTGACAAGGATAAGTCTACTGACCTCATCACGCTCCAGTGCCCGCACTGCTGCTGCCACGGCCAGAAAAGTCTTGCCGGTCCCGGCCGGTCCCACAGCAAAATTGATGGCATATTTGGCAATATTTTTCAGATAGAGAGCCTGATGCGGGTTGTTTGTCTTGAGGCTGGCAGACCTGGTTCTCAGGAGCATATCCTCATCATCAACCGTATCTTGTTCAGTATTGTCTTCACCACAATTCAAGTCAGATGAATCAGGATGATGTTGCGCATGTTGAGCCATAATCTTTTGCAGATAAAGGTGAACCTGGCGGGGCGAGAGCGTGTTGTCTGAGGTATCCCGATACAGACCGGTCAGTACCTCCTCTGCAATTCTTGTCGATGATTCCTCGCCCCGAATCTGGAACCGGTCTCCACGACTGTGTATTGTCACATCCAGAGACTGTTCAATCTGATGAAGGTTTTCGTCCAGGTGTCCGCACAGGTTGGCCAGCCTGGATGATTCTGCTGGTTCAATAATCAGTTCGCGCATTGAAAATTGCTTGACGGGCTGTACACGTATCGGAAATTATTTCCAGTTCACGGCCACAGGCTTGGAGGGTCCTGCTTCAACATCCAACAAACGACCTCGCAATGAATTGGGACGCGCTTCGGTGATCTCGACGTGGACAAACTTTCCGATCAGACGTGGGTGACCCTCAAAATTGACCACACGATTGTTTTCTGTACGACCTGCCAGTTCATGATCACTTCGACGGGAGATCCGCTCAACCAATATACTCTGGCGGCTACCTACCATATCCTCACTGATCCTGTCGGCTTGCCGGGTTAAAAGATTTTGCAGTATTTTCAATCTATCCTGCTTCACCTCTGTCGACACATCATCCGGCAGGCTGGCGGCAGGAGTACCGGGTCTTGCACTATAGATAAAGCTGAATGAATGATCAAAACCAACCTCTTCAATCAGTTTCAGGGTCGCTGCGAAATCTTCCTCCGACTCCCCCGGAAAACCGACGATAAAATCCGAAGACAGGGAAATATCCGGCCGGACTGCCCGCAACCGTCTGATGATGGACTTGTATTCCAGAGAGGTATGACCTCTTTTCATCCTGTTCAGGATTCTGTCCGACCCGCTTTGCACGGGCAAATGCAGGTGACTGACAAGTTCCGGAATCTCTGCATACGCCTGTATCAGAGAGTCGGTCATCTCGACAGGGTGAGAAGTGGTATAGCGCAGCCTTTCAATTCCATCCACCTGCGATGCGGCCTGCAACAGCAGGGCCAGATCCTCATCGTCTTCCCCACGATAGGCATTGACATTCTGCCCCAGGAAATTGATCTCCCGGACCCCCTGATCGGCCAGATGCTGGACCTCCGAGAGAATATCATCGAATGGACGGCTGACCTCTTCACCACGGGTATAGGGCACAACACAGAAGGTACAGTATTTGCTGCAACCCTCCATCACCGAGACATAGGCCGTCGGCCCTTCCGCCCGGGGTTCAGGCAGCATGTCGAATTTTTCTATCTCTGGAAAGCTGGTGTCGACAACAGGTTTGTGTTTCTGCCAGACCTCCTGGATCATCTGTGGCAGTCGATGCAGGGTCTGTGGACCAAATACCATATCGACATAGGGGGCACGTTCGAGAAGCGCTTCGCCCTCCTGACTGGCAACACATCCCCCCACTCCGATTACAACTGAAGGGCGATTCTGCTTGAGTTGCCGCCATCGCCCCAATTGTGAAAAGACCTTTTCCTGGGCCTTTTCCCGAATCGAACAGGTGTTCAGAAGCAGAATATCTGCTTCCGTTTCATCTTCGGTGAGTTCAATCTGGTGGATGGTCTGCAGGTTTTCTGCCATGCGCGATGAATCGTATTCATTCATCTGGCAGCCATGGGTTCTTACGAACAGCTTTTTGGGCATACGGGGAGGTTCAGGGTCCTCTCTATTGTCTCGAAGACCATATTGTCGCCGAAAACAGGCCCAGCATCAACACAGCCAGGGTCCAGACATTCAGAGCGCCGCCACCCGTCTGGGTAAACCCTCCACCGCCAAGGTTCACCCGGCGAGAAATATTGACATTATTCCCGGGGTTTGGATCCGCCGTGGTCGAGGTGAACGACAGACTGAAATCTACCGGCCCGGAACTCCCGGCCACTCCAGCCACATCGACATACCACAACAGAGATGTGTTTGGCGCCATGGGACCACCCAAGGATTTATTGAAGGTACATCTAATGAAGGCCTGCCCATTCGGGGCCAGTGCAGAGCCATGCGGGGCGGCCTGACAATCGGATCCCGCCAGTTTTGGAGACGGATTATCCAGTTGTGCGGGCAGGAACCCCTCCAGTTTCACGTTTTCAGCCTGGGATGGTCCGTTGTTGGTCAAGGTCAGATCAAACCGAAAGCGATTCCCCCCCAGATTGACTGTATTCACATCCAGAAGCAGATCGGCCCCGGCCTGCACATTGATTGGCTGATTGATGAACTGGTTGCCCTGTGCATCCGTATAGCTGGTCGTATTATTGTTCGGATTCGAGTCTCTGCTGGGGGTGCTGCTGGTTGACAGAACCGTGGCACCGCCGATGGTAAACTGTGGCGCATTGCCGATCGGTCTGGCAATGATGACCAGATCCCAGGAGGCCGATTCTCCCGGCAGCAGACTGCTCATCTGGCAATCCTGCCCCGTCCCCGGGTTGGCCACGGCACATGCCCCGGCAGCAGGAGTGCTGGCAAGCGGTGTGGCACTCACAAACCCTATATCTGTTGTGGGGGTCAGTGGCAA
>RFGN01000020.1 GCA_003696645.1 Gammaproteobacteria bacterium
GTTGCCTGCCTCGAACAGCGGTCCGGTTTTAACGGCGGCCCTGAGCAGGTTGTCGTCCAAAAAGATGATCATGCCGTTGCCACTGCCACCTTCTTCGTATAGTACCTGGGTGCCATGCAGGTCATCCGGTTTTACCCACATGCTCACGGTGAGCTGGCTGAATTCAACCTCCATAAAATTGTTATCCACGCTGTATCGGACATAAGTGCTGCCGTTGAAGTAAGCTGATTGCTTACCCTGTACGGCGTCATCGTCGTATATCAGGTAGCCATTGATGCCATTGTCATGGTGGCTATTGCCAGACACGTCGTCTGGATTGCCTTCAAAAGTCCACCAGGCGGTTTCAGGGTAGTCGCTCCAGTTGTAGCTGTAAGGTGCGTCAACTTGTGAAGGGCTGATCTCGATTGTTCCGACATCGTTTCCGCAACTGGCGTTGATCACGTTGAAGGTGAAATCGTTGTCATTGCCTCCGCAATCGGGGTCGGAACAGTCCACCAATCCGTCCAGGTCGTCATCGATTCCGTTATCGCAGATTTCCGGTTCACAAACCGGAATCAGGGCAGACCCTGGAATGATGGTCCAGGTATTGATGCCCGGTCCCTGCCAGTAAACCTGGAAGTGATCGCCGCCACCTCCTTCCTTGTGGAGCAATTCGATATAATACTTCTCGCCCTGTACCAGGGCAATGGAAGCGGAGGTCTGTTCAGGATATTTGTTGTGTTCGGTAGTGCCGGTCCAGCCGGAGACCCCGGCAATTTGAACCTTGTTGCTGAAAGTGGAATCCGTGCTCAGGTACAGGCGGGTTTCATCGTCGGAAGTGACGTTGAAAGTGTAGTTTCCGCTTGCCGGAGGCACCAGCCAACCCAAGACCCTTGTTCCGTAATTGTCGTCGGAATTGACCGGCCACTGGAAACTGTTCAGCAAGCCCGTTTCATCGAAGTTGTTGGGGTAGTTGGCATTGGTGATAAGGTCTGCTACTGTGTATCCTCCGATACCGCCCCACTTTTGGTAAGTGAGGCCTCCCGTTCCGCAATCCGTTTCCTGTGGGCAGTCCACTTTTGAGAGATAGACGGCATCTATGGCCACACCTACATCCTGCCTGGATGAAGTGAAGACGAAGTTGGAAATGGGATCCTGGCTGTCGTAGGTGAAGGTGTACTCAAATTTCTTCCAGGCCAGGTTGCCGAAGGATTCACTTTGGGGCACTGACCATTGTTGGGCTGTGGCAAATCCACTTACATAGGTA
>RFGN01000161.1 GCA_003696645.1 Gammaproteobacteria bacterium
AGTGCCCGTCGCCATCAGCATCCGTGCTCAGGCCTTCGTCAATCTGACCGTCGCAGTTGTTATCTATTCCGTCACAGATCTCTGTAGCACCAGGATAAACAGCAGAATTACCATCGTCGCAATCGTCAGCCGGAGAGAGGCAGGAGCCGGGCGTGTAGTGCCCGTCGCCATCCGCATCCGTGCTCAGGCCTTCGTCAATCTGACCGTCGCAATCGTTGTCCAATCCGTCGCAGAGTTCGGGCGCATTGGGGTAAACGGTGTTATTCCCATCGTCGCAATCGCCATTCACGCTTGCCCATCCGGCACCTGGATTTGTGCAGAATTGCTGGCCGGCCCCCGTTCCAAAATTATCGCCATCAGCATCGGTGTAATAAGTTGTAAGGTTCACAACCGACTGGTATTCATACGCCCCTAAATCAATCAGACTGCCGCCGGCAATGGCGTCGAACTTACGTGGGTTGCCATCGAGATCAATTGCTTGCATGTTTGCCGCATCGTCGCCTTCGTCAATGGCGGGGGAACAGGCCTGGAGGTGCAGGTCAGTATTATTCACAAAAAGCGGATCAATATTCCCGTTTGTATTTGGGCAATTGGTACAGGGAGTATACCCGCCCTGCACGATGCTGTTTGCCACAGTAGGCGTCGTGATTGGTATGACGTAAATACCAGAGCTGTTGCCCCAAACGATGCAGTTTTTGAAAATGGGGGTTGAATTGGAAACATAAATTCCACCACCAAAACTGGCTGTATTTCCGGAAAAAGTACAGTTGGTAACCATAGGTGAAGAGGGATCGGTATTGTACATGCCCCCTCCCGAACCGCTTGCTGTATTTCCGGAGAAGAGACAATTGGTCACTATTGGATCAGACCCTTTGTTCGCCAATCCTCCTCCGGTAGAGCTGCTGTTATTGCCCGTGAACTTGCAATCGATGATGGTTGCATCAGAAGATGCATTGTACAAACCGGCTCCATGCATGGCTGAATTACCGGTGAATTCACATTTGACAATGCTGGGGTCGGAAGCATAGTTGAACATTCCCCCACCCGTATTGTATGCCGAGTTAGCGGTAATGATACAATTGGCAACGGTCAGGTATGAAGACCGGTTGTAAATAGCACCACCGTTGTTGTTTTTTTCAAATGAACCAGACGCAACTGAAGAGTTGCCGCCGGTGACCGTGAAACCATCCAATTTGGTAGGTTTTGCTGCCAGCCCAAAATCATTGAAAACAACCGTGTAGGCGTTGTCCGCATTTCCGGCAGCACCTATTTCTCCACTGAGCACACTGGTGTTGGTGGCAAAATTCCGCAGGTTGAGGTCGTAGGTGGGAGGTTCGTTTCCGGCCAGTCCGCCAAAAATGGAAACGCCGTTTTTCATGACAAAAGAAATAGTGCGATCGGTTCCGCCGGTGGGCTTGTAGGTGCCGGCAGCCACCCATATTTCAGTAATTCCCGGGCAAGTGCTGGAAAGTGCAGCTTGCAAGTCAGTAAAAGCATCCGTCCAGGAAGAGCCGTTGTTGGCCCCTGTGGCGTCATCATTCACGTAAAGGATATTGCCCGAAGGACAACAAACATTGCCTTCGTCAATCTGGCCGTTGCAGTTGTTGTCTATTCCGTCGCATATTTCGGTAGCGCCGGGATTGATGGCTGCATCACCGTCGTTGCAATCGCCGGCCTGGGTGGCCCAGCCTGCACCGGGGTTGGTGCAGAATTGCTGCCCGGCACCTGTTCCGTAATTGTCACCGTCACTGTCGGTGTAATAGGTGACCAGTGTAGCTCCTGCCGACTGGAACTCATAAGCTCCCATGTCAATCATTGATCCACCAGCGAAGGCATCGAATTTTCTGGTATTGCCATCCAGGTCGGTGGCCTCACTATTGGCCGCATCGTCGCCTGCGTCGAGGGCAGGGGAGCATTGAGTCAGGTGGAGATCGGTGCTGCTGACAAAAAGCGGGTCTGCATCAAGTACGTTTGTGCACGTACTTCCTGCAGGGCAGCCGCCCTCCACTATTGAATTATTGATGGTGGATGCACTGCCATTGATATTTGAGATTTCCGACCCATTGTTTCCCCAAAATATACAGTTGCTCACGGTAGAGAAGGAATTCTGGTAGTCAGCCAGGGCATTGCCATTGTTATTGGCATTGTTATCAGAAAATGAGCAATTGGTTATGGTTGGGGATGAGCCATCGTTGAAAACTCCGCCACCAAATATAAGGGCTGAGTTATTCAAAAACAGACAGTTAAAGATCTGGGAAGAAGAACCATTCACATTGTGAATACCCCCTCCCTGACTAAAGCCAGAGTTGTTGTTGGTGAAGCTACAGTTTTTAATGACAGGCGAAGAATTGTCATTGTAAATACCGCCGCCACCACCGCCAAAAGAGCCAGTAAAGTTTCCATCAAAGGTACAGCTGGTAATATTTGGATCTGCACTGTAATTAGCCATTCCACCACCGCTCACATCACCGTTATTCCCAATAAAAATACAGTTAGAAATGGCCGGAGATGAAGTTGCATTCATCATTCCGCCGCCGCTTTGTCCGTAAGAAGAAGAGGGGCCATTTGCCTTCCCCTTTGTTATGGTAAAACCGTCCAGCAGGGCACTTGAATTGAGTCCATTGTTGTCGTTAAAAATGATGTGGAGGCTGTTGTCGGAATCATCCCCTTGTGTACCAATATCCCCGCTGAGAACAGTGACATTGGCCACCCAATCTCTTTGTGAAAGCATGGTTTCCGTGCCATTGAAACCACCATAAATGGCCAGGTTGTTTTTCATGACAAATGAAACACTGCGGTCAGTTCCTGAAGTAGGCTTGTAGGTGCCTGCCGCCACCCAAAT
>RFGN01000162.1 GCA_003696645.1 Gammaproteobacteria bacterium
CAACTGGTAATCCACGCCCAGGGTGGCGGTTCCGCCAATTTCAACGCTGTAGGTAGCGGAGTCACCATTCAACTCATCGATGGAAATGATCAACTCCTCAGGGACATTCACACAGTCCTCCACCAGGTAATCGATGCCATTGTTGTACTGCACCTCCATGTTGGGAGAACCGGCTTTGATCTCCGAAATGAACACTCCAGAATCGTAAACGGTATCGCCCCTGTCGGCAATGGCAAATTTGAGGTGGTAAGTATTACAAGGTATCGTCGGAATGCGGGCGGTCAGGCTTTTCTTCACGCCGATGGAATCGGAAGTGAGGCCGTCGTAAGCCACGCTCATGCCGTTCTCGTTGTTGCGGTAGTAGTAATAGTTTTCCGAAGGGTTCACCGAGTTGATTTCGATGAAGGTGCCGTTCGGCAAAACGGCCACGTTCTGCTGGTTGCCGATGTTTGGATCACCGGTAATACCGGGCCCTGAAACCAGGAAGGCGAAGATGTCATTAAAAGGAGATTCTACAAAATCCGGGTACTCTTCAGATCCAAAAATGTATTCGAAGGTCAATTCGTCAGTTGCTGCAAAGACGTCCATCTCGACGACACAAGCATCGTTCGATAGTGAGCCGTTACCGTTCTGTTCACTCAGGTAATCGAGATCGGGATCACCAGGTGCTCCGAAACCTTCTGAAGCGAAGAAAGTAGCCGGGTTGGCGGCTTCAGCGGCCAAACCACTCGAAAGCAGCAAGCCCTGCTCCAGGCCAAGGTCGGTGTTGTCACCAGCCAGGAAAGTGCCCACGGCACCGTTGGGGCAATTGATATCTGTAATGGTGATGAGCGTTTGCCCTGACACCACGCTTTGCACGATTTCTTCGGGCGTTGCCGAGGCATCGACTTCTATCTGATCCAATGGCTGGCAGGCATTGGCAGTACACTCCCAATGGCCGAGAAATCCTTCATAGGTGCCAGTTGCGTCAGAGGAGAACTGAATGGTCATGCAGCCACTGGAGGCAGAGACAGAGTAGCAAACACCCCCGTCGATATCAAGATCAAAGGAGGATCCACTGCCGTCGAG
>RFGN01000021.1 GCA_003696645.1 Gammaproteobacteria bacterium
CCAAGACCGGAGATACGGGTGATGCATTTGCTTATTTCGTTGGGGCTACTGAAGTCGTATTGACGACTCCTGGTCGTGTACTAGTGCCTGTCTCATCAGGTCAGAAGTTTGGCTTCAGACAAAAAGCCGATGGAGATGCAATTACGGCAACAACAACGATTACGAACTTCGTCTTCATTGATGAATTGCAGTGCCCCATCCCCGTCGACGGCTGCCCGCGCAAATACTGCGTGGCCCGTATATGGAGTCTTGACGATGACTGTGGCAACTCAGCTGATGACCAGCTGCAGATCATTCGTACACAGGATGTAACAGCTCCGGATATTGACTTCCCGTCAACCATGACCGTACTGGCTGACAACGGCGTCTGCGCACCTTACATCAACCTGGATCTGTCACAGGAAATCAGCGATGGATGTACAGCCTTTGGTGATCTGATGATCACAAATACTGCAATTGACTCATTTGGAATGGGTAACGGCACCTTCGATGCCTCGGGATATTATGCACCGGGTACCTACAACATCCGTTTCATTGCCAAAGATGAATGCAATAATTCGGACACCCTCGATCTCGAGTTGGAAGTGGTCGATGCCCAGGCACCATCCGCTGTTTGCCACCCGACCATCACCGTCCAACTGGACAACAATGGTGAGGCAACACTTACGCCTGCCAATGTCAACAATGGCAGTACAGACAACTGCGGCATCACCAGCATGACCCTTTCTCAGAGCATGTTCACGGTGGATGACATCGGACAGGTTATGGTGACCCTGAACGTGGAAGATGCAGCAGGGAATGTCAACTCTTGTAATACAGTGGTAACAGTATTGGGAGGAGTTATTTTTGATGTTGGCGATGGAAGTGGAACGGTTGGCTCTATGGCAACAGTACCAGTTACGGTTCAGAATTTTTCAGACATTACTTCATTTCAGTTCAAGGCTGAAATAACAGATGGTGCGGTTGCTGAAATCATTGAAGTAGTAGATGTGCATCCTTCATTGATTGGATTGCTTGACACCTTGTTGTCACCGACCATTGCTACTATATCCTGG
>RFGN01000163.1 GCA_003696645.1 Gammaproteobacteria bacterium
CGTTCAGCAGGCGCTGCCAGGTGTCAGGCTGATGTGACAGCCAGTCTTCAAACCCCCAGCGCCGGGTGGGATCAACAAGACCGGGGGCGATATCGGCCTGCATCAGCGCCGCTTCGATCAGAAAGGTCCCGGAGCCACACATGGGATCGATCAGGTTGCCGCCATTGGGAAAGATATCCTGCCAACCACTGCGAATCAGCAGCGCCGCGGCGAGGGTTTCTTTCAGCGGGGCCAGCCCTTGTTCCAGTCGATACCCCCGGCGATGCAGGGCCTCACCCGAGAGATCGATATAGACACTGACCTCATTGCGAAACAGGTGCAATTGAATGGCGAATTGCGGGGCCTGGGTATCGACACTGGGTCGTTCGCCCTGATGGATTCTGAAATGATCGACGATGGCATCCTTGGCCTTCAGTGCGACGTAGTGACTGTGGTCCAGCGGTGACTGCTTGACCGTTGCGCGGATGGCAAAGGTGGTGTCGACACTGAAATGCTGACTCCAGTCGATCTGATGCATCTTGTCATAGAAGGTATCGAAATCCGAAGCTCGAAATCGCCGGATCAGCATCAGAATACGTGAGGCCGTGCGGGACCAGAGGCAGGCGCGATAGGCAGTTTCAATTGTCCCGGTAAAATGCACCCCGGAGGGTTGTTCACGCAATGCATTGGCGCCGAGTTCGGCCAGCTCCTGTTTCAGGATCGAGGCCAGACCTTGCGGGGCAGGGGCGAAAAAGCGGATTGTATCCAAGGGAGTGTGCAGGTCCCTAGGCAGCCACGCGAGGGGCGCCTCCGTTTTTCTTGAGATGGACCAGTAACAGGGACAGGGCCGCCGGAGTCATGCCGGCAATACGCTTGGCCTGGGCCAGGGTTTCCGGGCGGGTCTCTTCGAGCTTCTGTTGGAGTTCCTTGGACAGCCCGGAAATGGCGGCATAATCCAGATCGGCCGGCAGTCGGGTGGCCTGTTGTTGCTGATAACGCTGGATATCATCGTTTTGACGTTCGATATAGCCGGAATATTTGGCCTGGATCTCCAGTTGTTCCATGACCTCCTGATCCTGAATGGCCGATTCAAAACCGGGCAGGACATCAAGATCCGCATAGCCAATATTGGGCCGGCCAAGGAGATCAAAAAAACTGTGATGGGCCTTGGGGATCTCGCCAAACAACGATTTGACCCGGGTTTCTTCGTCCGGTGATGTCGGCTGTGATGGGCGACTGGATTGCAGTCGCTCACGTTCCTGTTCAATCAGGTGGCGCTTGGCCTCAAAACGTTGCCAGCGTCGATCATCGATGAGCCCCAACGCACGTCCGACCTCGGTCAGTCGCAGGTCGGCATTGTCCTGACGCAGGACCAGACGATACTCTGCGCGACTGGTAAACATGCGATAGGGTTCAAGCGTGCCATTGGTCACCAGATCATCGATCATCACGCCGATATAGGCGATATCACGGCCCGGCGTCCAGGTCGGGCGTTCCTGCACCTTGCAGGCGGCATTGATACCGGCGACAAGGCCCTGGGCGGCGGCTTCTTCATAGCCGGTGGTGCCATTGATCTGTCCGGCAAAAAACAGGCCATGTACAGGTCGGGTTTCCAGGGTGCTGTTGAGATCACGCGGATCGAAATAGTCATATTCGATGGCATACCCGGGTCGGGTAATCAGGGCGTTTTCGAAACCCTTGATGGAACGGACAAAGGCCACCTGGGTATCAAACGGCAGGCTGGTGGAGATGCCGTTGGGATAGATCTCGGTGGAGTGCAGGCCCTCCGGTTCTATAAAGATCTGATGTGAATCGCGATCGGCAAAGCGGTTGATCTTGTCTTCGATGGACGGGCAGTAACGGGGGCCGGTCCCTTCAATCGCACCGGTATACATCGGTGAACGGTGCAGGGCGTCCGCAATGATTGCATGCGTGTCGGGATTGGTATGCGTAATATGGCAACAGACCTGTTCAGGGTGGTCCGAGGGATCGCTTATGCTGGAAAGGACGGGCAGCGGCGTGTCCCCTGGTTGTTCCTGCAGGGCGCTGTAATCGATGCTTCGACCATCGATCCTGGGCGGGGTCCCGGTCTTGAGTCGCCCGACCCGAAAGGGCAGGGCGCGGAGTCGTTCGGCCAGGGCATTGGCGGGCGGATCACCGGCGCGACCGCCCTGTGACTGATGTTCGCCGATATGGATGCGTCCACCCAGAAAGGTGCCGACGGTCAGGATAACCGTTTGGGCATGAATCTGGATACCCTGGGTGGTGATCACGCCACGTACCTGATCCTGTTCGATAATCAGGTCATCGACGCCCATCTGGATGGTGGTGAGATTCGGTTGTTGATAGACAGCCTGCTGAATGGCCTGTTTGTAGAGCCTGCGGTCGCATTGTGCTCGGGTGGCGCGCACGGCAGGGCCCTTGCGGGCATTCAGGGTGCGGAATTGAATGCCGGCCAGATCAGCGGCGCGTGCCATGATTCCGCCGAGTGCATCGATCTCCCGAACAAGGTGGCTCTTGCCGATTCCGCCTATGGCCGGGTTGCAGCTCATCTGACCGATGGTGTCGATATTCTGGGTCAGCAGGCAGGTGCGACACCCCATTCGGGCCGCTGCAAGGGCGGCCTCGGTTCCGGCGTGACCACCGCCGATGACGATAACTTCAAAGGATTCCGGGTAATGCATCCGCACTATTATACGGAACTCGCCGTATCGGGTCGATCATTGAGAGGGATCGGATGTCCTCAAGGTGTTCTGGAACTGGTTACGGAGGGCTTCGATGCGTTTGCGGTTCTGCCCCAGATCAGAATGTCCGACTCTTGAGGAAGAGCGGACGTGAATCATTCCGGAGGCGGAATCCAGGCGGGCCAACAGGTCATCCGTGAAGCCGAGCAGAGGGGTTCTGAATGTTGCCCACATCCTGTGGTCGGATACAAATCGAACATTTCCACCCAGGGCTCGGACAGCCTGTTGGAATTTCAGCCATGCCTCGTCGGTAGGACCATGTTCAATCACAACAGGTTCAATGGCATGACTGGCAGGGGTGGCGGTTTCACTGCAGACACAATTGGGACGATCGGTGCAATCAGGCAGAGGGCCCGAACCGCCTGGATCAATATCCTGATATCGCTGGATCAGGGTTTGGGACTTTTGTGCCTGCCAGATCAACGCGATCAGAATGGACAAAAGCAGGATGAACAGGAGAACAAGTATCGTTTTTACCATGGTTGTGTCTCTTGTGAGGCGTAACGCCTATCAATTTGCTGAAAACGGGATTGGAGCAGTTGACGGTGGTCATCCAGGGTTTCTGCATAGCTCCGTATTGGATCTGTCTCGGAACTGGCTGGCAGGATGATGGTCATTGAAGGTCTATCCCTTTGTTGTCTCTTTCCGGCGTCGGGATCGAATTCACCCGATTCAGAGAATTGTGGTTTTCGATTCAATTTGAGTGTTTGAGTCAACTGCAGAACACGATTCAGATTGATGGTCGCAGGTTTGTAATGCGGGTCCAGTTCAAGTATCTGCCGATATTCTCGAATGGCCTGTTCATACTCTCCTGCCTGGGCATTGGTGTTGGCAAGATTGAAGGTGGATTCGATGGTTTCTTTATCGTTTCTGGCATGTTTGAGGGCTTCCTGAAAGGCCTGTCTGGCCTGCTCCCATTGTTGCTGGCGGTAGTGGGCCACTCCCTTTCCCATCAATCCGAAAAAGGAGGTGCTGTGGCTGAAGTATTCCAGGGCAAGCGTGTACTGTTTATTTTTCAGGGCCTGTTGACCACGCAGGTCATAATAATCGCTGAGCAATCCGGCCTGGGTGGGCGCAGGAAGACTGCAACAGATTCCAATGCACATTACGGGGAGAAGCGCATACCTTTTGCTGCCCAACCAAAAAAAACAGAGCAGACTCATGCCGATGAGATAGGGAAATAGCTCCATATCCGAGGCCGGGGATAATCTGGGCGGTTCATCTCTGTGCATAGCCTTGAGCTCGGTTTGCCAGTCAGGCTGAACCCTGGGAAGGATCAACAAATTCCCTCCAGCCGAATCATTCAGCCTTTGCAATCTGGATTCGGCAATCCTTGAAACAACCGGCTTGCCCTGGTTCAGCACAACCTGGCCCTGTGAATTGGTAACGAAACCGCCCGTTTTTGTCCCCAGCCCGACGGTAACCAGGTGAATCTGGTCCGTTTTGATGCGTCGTGCAGCATGGATGATGTCTAAATCCGGAGAGGCAGCTCCTCCGTCTGTAAAAAGAATGATATTTCCCTTTTCTCCTGCCGTTTGCCTGGCGAGTTCGAGGGCGCGAATCATGTGGCTCCCTTGATGCGTGGTCAGGTCGGGTTGCAGGGCATGGACAAATTCCATCAGTGAATCATGATGCTGAGTAAATGGAGAGACCAGGTAGGCATTGGTGGCATAGGCAATGACTGCAATATGGCTTTCAGGGGATGCCTGGATGAATCTTCGCAACTCAAGTTTTGCGCGCTCCAGACGATTGGGCGGGACATCATTTGTCAACATCGAGTTTGATATGTCAAATACTGCTACCACGGAAACGGTTGTAGCTGATGCGATTCCATGATCGGTTTCAATAACCGGCCTGGCTAGGGCAGTGATGGCTGTGATCCATCCCAGAAGAGCAATCAATGAGATTCTTCTGGCATGGCCAGTATGGACAAGCATATATGGCAGGAGGTGTTCATCAATAAACTGGCGATATTTATCCGGAATTGTCTGTCTTTTTCGAATAAGGAGGGAGATTGCCGGGATCAGGATGAGCAGGCCCCACCATGGAGATTTCCAGACAAGCTGGAGATTATGAAACGGTATAAGATCCATGCCGGGTTGGGGCCATGATTGTGTCTTGACTTGGTGAAAGGCTCATTGCTCGATCTATAGACAACCGGAACTACACGGTTTTCATTTTTGCAAAGATCTCGGTAAGTCTTGTGGTGGAGACCTCAACATTGAAGTACTGCCTGGCTGCCTGTTGTCCATTGCGGGAGAGCGCCATGGCGAGTTGTGGATTCTGAAGCAGGGTATAAAGGAGCTTGGTCAGGGTCTGAGCATCGCCCTTGGGGAACAGGAGCCCCGTTTCGCCATGTCGAATAACCTCGGCAGCCCCTCCCGATCCTGTTCCGATGACCACAAGGCCTGCAGCCATGGCCTCGACCTGGCTCATGCCAAAGGTTTCGTCGACCAGTGATGGAAAGACCAGGATATTGTGTTCAAAGAAACGGTCTCTCAACTCGGAACGACCGAGTTTTCCGGTCAGGGTGACCTGTTTATCGATCCCGAAACTTTTGATATCCTCCTTAAACCCTTTGAGGAATGCATCATCGGTGGTCCCTCCTGCAAAGGTACATTGAAAATCGATATTATTCTGTTTAAGGAACAGCAGTGCCTGAAGCAGGGTCTGGGGACCCTTGTAGGGCTGCATGATCCCTGCGAATATGATTTTCAGTTTATCGAACTGTGGCAACAGGGGGTTATAGAAGAGACTGATATCTCCGGCAGAATAGACAGTTTCAATATTCGGAAGGCTATAGCCTTCATTCAGGATTTTTGCTTTCAGCCAATTGCTGGCGGTTGCCAATGTATAGTCGGGGCCAAGAGTGGGAATGTTGGCCGGAACATAGCCGGGATGCGCATTTCCAAGGTGATGAATCACTGGTATATGGTTGTCGCGCAAGGGTTGAAAGACAAGACAGCTCAATCCTCCGATATCTCCCACAAGGCAGAAATCAGGATGAAAGGACTTGACGTATTCGAGAACAGTAAAATAATTCTCCCTTGAGATTTGTTGAGCACGTTCATCCTGGAAGATCTCGGTTTTTCCATTCTCCCAACGACCGAATACCTTCAATGCTCGTGAAATCCCTTTTTCCTGAGATGGCGCCTTTCCAAGGTAATCGGTATTGGATGTCAGGACATGCAGCTCGTGTCCCATTGCAGCCAGGATTCGGGCAAAGTCCGCCATCAACAGCCCATAACCTCCAAAGGCCTGTGGAGGATATAGATTGGTGATCAACAATATCCTTGAGGGAGGAAGTGCTGATCGAGGGGGAGGCAGTTTATCAACGCGACAGAGTTGCTCTTTTCGGTCATCTGGCAACCCGGTATCAGCATCGAGGAGCTGTATTTTCAGCTCCTCGAACGAATCCGGATGACCATACTGAGCCCTGGCCTGGTTCCAGACGGTACTGAACGGTTCTTTCAGCATAATTTTTCAGGGCATGCTGTGGCGCTTTAGCGAATATTGTAGCGTTCTCGAATCGAATCCTCCTGCAGTTCAAGTTGTTTCCTGTCAAGAACGGCCTCAACACCATTTTCGAGTTCTATCTTGTGAAAACGTTTTTTTATCTTGAAGGCTTCGATGATATCATCCAGCTGGTAAATATCCTTGCCATTGATTTTGGTCACACGAGTATTCAGGATTCCTCCATCATAGCCCTTGTTGACCGAGGCGTTGAATACACGGCTGACTACAACCAGCTCCTTGAGTCCCTCCTCTCCATACGGAGTATTGAGATAACTGGCCAGGCCAATGGGGATCTTTTTCGGCCAGTTGTTACCCCACATCCACAGATAACGGGGTTCCACGATCTGGAATACCAGTCCCCCAATCTCATAATATCGCGGAGGCTGGTCATATTTTGCCATTGCCGGGATGACCGTCGTATTGTGGCGTTTGAGCGGGATATCCAGGTTCATGCGTTTTCCTTTTCTGGAAATCGTCACGGGTAGAATTTCTCCGACTTGACGGGAGGAGATGTAATAGCTGAGACCAATCTTGCCATTCTCTCGAAAGGGAACCCGTCCGTCATTGAATATGTTATGTCCGTCAATCTCCATCAAGATATCATCGATTTCAAGGAGCCCATCTGCACTGCTTTCCTTGGCTATTTTATAGGCTCGTACACCGCTCTCATCATCTTTCAATTTCAATGCCTTCCTGAGGGCCGGGTTTTCCATGGGTTGATAGTAGACGCCCAGGGAAGGGATTCCTTCAATATGGTTATCCTGGATATCCTTGAGGAAATGCCTGACCATTACGGTAGGAATGAAATAGCCCAGCCCTTCACCCGAGGTTTGTTTTTGGGTGGCCACTCCCAGGCATTCTCCAGTCCTGTCTGAAAAAACAGGGCCACCTGAATTGCCAGGATTGATGGCCGCATCGGTTTGAACCATGAGGCTGGGCAAACTGCTGTGCGCATAAGCCATGATGTCGATTCTGGAAACCACTCCTTCGGTATAGGAAACCTGTCGTCCTCCCATGGGGTAGCCAACCGTCACAACCTTTTCCCTGAATTCGGGTAGTCCACCAAACGAAATGGGAGTAAAGTCATCGAGGATATCGGGTTCAACAGGTTTGATCAGGGCCAGGTCAATCTGATGGTTGACCGCAACCAGTTCAGCATCCACCTTGTTTCCAGCTCCCGGGATTTCCAGCTGGATGTAGGTTGCATCCGTTACACAGTGGGCATTGGTCAGTATCCCTTGCTCAATGACAAAGCCACTACATGTATTTCTTCCCATGGGCTGCTTGGTCCAAGGTTGCGCCAGATTCCAGGCCTGGCTGGATACAAACAGCTTGAAAATGGAACGGCTGATATCATTGAGTTGAGCGGCATGTAAAGTCTGGAACCAGACAAGCAGGGTAACAAAAGAGAGGGTACGGATGATATTAGTTTTCATAAGTGCTATCCAGAGTTATGGGATGGTCGTCCAGAAATTGGTTGATAGTGAGCAGGTCATTTTCTCTCAAAACCCCGCAGGTATGTTTCAGGGTCAACAGCGCCAGAACAAACTGATAACGTGAGTTGGCATAATCGTTTTTTGAGCGGAACAGTGCCTGTTGAGCATTCAGGACATCGATGATGGTTCGAGTTCCGACATTGAGACCGTCACGGGCAGCACGCAGTGCTGTTTCACTGGACTTCACTGCCTGGTTCAGGGCATCGATCATCCTTCTTGCTGTATGAAGACGGCGGTAGTTTTCGTGTACTCTCTGTATCAAGGCGCGTTTGAGTTGTTCATGGGCATGTTCGGCGCTGACCTGGTTGTACGCAGCTTCCCTGGTTTGTGCACTAATCTGCCATCCCTGAAACAGGGGCAGAGCCAGTTCGATCCCAACAATGGTATCCAGTGTAGAACGATTTCCGAAATTTCCACCGCTGGTCTCATTATATTGCTCGGTAGCCGTTGCTGATATCTCAGGGAAGTGACCGGAACGATTCAGCTTTACTGTATTCTGGGCCTGCTGCAAGGTCAGCGAAGATTTTCTTAGTTCCAGGCTGTGTGCGAGCATGCGGGATTCCCATTCGGACAGGGTATGTTCATCGATGGCGGGCAGGTCATCAGACTTCATGGGTTGAATGGTCCTGATATTCTGTCCGGTCAATTCAGACAGGGCATCCATCCGGTTGACAATATCAACCGAAGCCTGAATCAGGTTGGCCCTTGCAAGATCAAATCTGGCCTGGGCCTCCTGAGTGTCTGTGATGGCATTGACACCCAGTTCAAAACCCTGTCTGGCGAGATTCAGCTGGGCCTCAATGGCATCTTTTTCCGATTGAGTGAATTGCAGGGTATCCAGAGCGGAAAGCAGGGAAAAATAGCGTTTTGCGACCTCAAGTCGCAGGTTCTGGGTCGATATTTCCAGTTGAAGTTGTCGATTCTCGGTTTCCAGCTGACTGTTAGAGATTCGGTAACGATCAGCAAGCCTCAATAACGGTTGCCTGGCACGAATTGCGGCACTTTTGGAGGTAAAGTAATCGGTTCCGGATCTGAAAAAAAGGCTTTGTGAATCAAGTGTCTTCTGCCTGTCCCGATTCAGGCTGCTGGAAAGGGTGATTGTTGGATAACGATTCCCCCGATTCCTTTGCAGCTGGCTTTCGGCTGCCAGGATATCTGCTTTTCTGGCTTCGAGTTCCGGATAACTCTGTTCTGCAAGCCTGAAGGATTGCAGAAGATCCTGTGCAAATGTTGTGGCTGATATGCCAAGACACATGAACAATGCCAGCGAACGGCATGAATGACGATTCGAAGGCATGAAGCAGATTCAGAAGATGAATCTTTTCTCGGGTTCACAGTGGATCAGGGCTGGCACTTCTGATTCAAACAGGGCCTCGCTATGCCAGCTGTCGATATCACATCGCTCTACCAGAACGGCTGACATGACAGGTTTTTCACCACTGAAATAGACCAGACGTCCGCCCCGGTTCATGATGTTTTTATAGCCTTTCTGGAGCTTTGGCATATAACCACTGATAAATATGACATCGAAGGAAAAATCATCTGCCTTCCAGCCCTTTGAGGCATCTCCCTGGACAAGCTGGACATTGTCCAGTCCAATACTTTTCAGCCGGAAAGCGGCCTGATCAAGGAAATCAGAAAAATAGTCTACAGAAGTGACATGAAGACCCAGCCGGGCAAGCAGGGCAGTGGTGTATCCCGTTCCTGTGCCGATTTCGAGGATACGGTCCAGTTTTGTGATTCGCAGTTCCTGAATCAACCTGGCATCGATCTTGGGTTCCAGCATGACCTGATCATGTCCAATGGGAATACGGATATCTGCATAAGCAAGATTATGGAATTCTGGTGGGACAAACAGTTCACGCGGGGTATCTTCGATGGCATCGAGTACATTCTGGTCCAGAACATCCCACGGCCGGATCTGCTGTTCCATCATATTGAATCTTGCCAGTTGCATGTCCATGCCTGTTTGAGCCTGAGTCATCATTCTAGGTTTTCCTTGTTTAGCTTCAGGATGCCAGTTCCTGATATGAAAGTGTATGATTTCACAACAGGGCTATGATTCTATTTCATCCTGTCGTGAAAAAAAAGACCATTTGTCTTCCTTGCCCGTTTCATCAAGTGGATTGTATTCTGCTGAGCATCGCTGGCTCCACGGTTTCCTGCAACCACCTGATGAAATGAGAAAATTCAGGATAGGGCTTCAGACTCTGAATGAGATAATGAAAGGTACGGGGAAGATATTGCAGATAATCTCCCTTTTTGTCCCGCAGGGACAGGCGGCAGAAGATTCCAAGTACCTTGAGATGCCTTTGGGCACTCATCCAGTCAAAATCCTGTTGCCACTGTGCAGCGGAAATATCGTTCGATATGATGTCAAGGTCACGAATCTTCCTGAAAAACGTCCGGGACCAGTCATGAACCCGAGGGGTTGGCCACTGGATATAGCTGTCCCTGAGAAGGGAGGCCAGATCATAAGTGACAGGTCCACTGACGGCGTCCTGGAAATCCAGGATTGCCGGACAATCATTCTCGGTAACCATGAGGTTGCGGGAATGAAAATCCCGGTGGACCCAGACCCTGGTTTGATTGAGGATATTGTCCAGTAAACGAAAGTAGGTGGAGTGCAGCAGTCCATGGACCTGGCCATGTGAGGGAATTTCCAGCCATCTAAGAAACCACTGCTCAAACAATTGCATTTCTTCCAGTAACAGGGGTTCGGAATAGGGGGGGAGGTCGTCCAGTCTGTCCAGGCTGTATTGCTGTAATCGAATCAGGTTATTCATGGCCTGCGCATACAAGTTATCAACCGATTGGTCATTCAGGGCATCCAGATAGAGGGTGTTGCCAAAATCGGTCAGCAAGAGAAACCCCTCTGCCAGATTGGTTGCAATGATTTCCGGGACATTCAGACCGGCTTCCTTGAAGAGTCGGGCAGTGTGCAGGAACAGGCTGACATCCTCGTGCTCTGGTGGCGCATCCATCAGGATGAAGGAATGGTTGCCATTTGTCTGAACTCTGAAATAGCGGCGAAAACTGGCGTCTGAAGAGGCTGGCATGTATTGGAATGGTTCTGCAAGCTGTTGTTGCAGCCAGTGATTCATTTTTTCTTGGCGGTCGCAGGCTTTTCTGTCCGGCATGTTATGATTCGTATGGTTTTGAATGTCAGGGCCTGATATATGTGTGACTTTGTGTTGCATCCCCGTCTGGTGAGAGATACCAGTGCAGTCGGTCGCTTTCCGCTATCATATCTGCTGTTGATGGAGGATGCCAATTATCCCTGGTGTATCCTGGTGCCCGCACGGGCCGGAATTCAAGAAATCTTTCAGCTTGAAGCAGAAGATCAGAAACAGCTGATCTGGGAATCCAGTCTTCTTGGTGAGGCCATGATGCGTCTTTTTCAGGGTGACAAACTGAATATTGCCGCGTTGGGGAATGTGGTTTCTCAGTTGCACCTCCATCATGTTGTACGATACAGGCAGGATGAGGCATGGCCCGACCCGATCTGGGGTCGCGCTGTATCTGCTTGCTATCAGGAGGAGGAAAGGTTGCATCGAATCAGTCAGCTTCAATCAGCTCTGCTGGATCGTACTTCGACATTTTCTTCGGATGTGGGGGGGATCTGAGAGTGGCTTGCATCTAGCGTACCCACCCCTGAACACTGAATCTGACTTTATCCTCCAGCCTGAGAGCTGTAAGCCTGCCTCCCCAGACACAGCCTGTATCAATCCCATAGATGCCATCAAGGTGTATTCCCCTGAGTGCAGACCAGTGTCCGAAAATGATATCGGCATCTACGGGTTTGCGACCTGGACATTGAAACCAGGGGTAATATCCCTGAGGGGCTGAAGACAGTCCTCCCTTGGTCTTGACGTCCAGTGTGCCCTCGGGGGTACAGAATCGAAGTCGGGTCAAACCGTCGACAAGATAACGGTAATGTTGCCATCCCTTTCTGTTGGCATCCCAATCGGTGGGAAATTGGCCGAATATACGGGTCAGAAGTTCTACATAATCTTCGCTGCGAATCTGTTCGGCGATCTCGTTTGCATAGGTGAGTGTGTCGGTGAGATTCCATACAGGCGGAATACCGGCATGGGTCATGATTGCCCGGAGAGATGGATCATAATGTACCAGGGGCCGGTTTCTGATCCAATACAGCAGTTCCTCGGCATCTGGCGCATCAAAGATTTCATAGAAAGTATTCTTTTCATCATGGGAGACGATCTTGTGGAAGGCGGCCAGGGCATAGATCTCATGATTGCCCAGTACCATGATGGCCTGATCTGCCAGTTCGTTACGGATGAAGCGCAAGGTCTGGAGTGAACGTGGGCCGCGGTTGATTACATCTCCTACCAGCCACAGTCGGTCAGTGGAATTGAAATGAATATTGTCAAGAAGATGGCGGAATTCGTCGTAACATCCCTGGATGTCACCGATTGCGTAGGTGGCCATGATTTATCGATTCCTTGTTGTGTATTTTACAGTAAGACTGCATGGTCCTGCTGTGATTGGCTTTGGTTGAGTTGTAGCAGGCGATCAATTTTAGATAAAATTGCAGCATTTAGGCATTTATTTGCGCTTTTTTATTTGGTAACATCCCAACCTTTATGTTCGCCGATGGATGAGGCCGCTGGGTGACGAATCCTGATTGGGCCGAGAGATAAGCAAGGAGTGATGGAATGCGTCGACCACTTGTCGCCGGAAACTGGAAGATGAATGGCAACTCGGAGTCTATCCGGGTTCTGTTGGCAGGGCTGGAGAATACTCTGGCAGAGATCTGCCAGTCGGTCGATGTGGCGGTGTGTCCTCCCCATGTTTACTTGGATCAGGTCGGCAGATCTTTGCAGGACTCTGAAATGATCCTGGGTGCTCAGGATGTTTCAAGACATGTAGAGGATGGCGCATACACCGGAGAGTGTTCTGCCAATATGTTGAAGGATATTGGCTGCAGTATGGTGATCGTGGGTCATTCGGAACGTCGGCATGGGTTGGGCGAGACCAATGACTGGGTTGCGGAGAAGGTCGTTGCGGCCAGGAAAGCCGGGCTCACGCCCATATTGTGTGTGGGCGAGTTGCTGGAGGAACGCGAAACAGGTCGTATGCAGTCTGTCATTGAAGGGCAATTGCAGGCCGTGATCGATCTGGGTATGGAAAACTTCGAAGGAACAGTAATTGCCTATGAACCGGTGTGGGCTATCGGGACAGGGAAAACGGCCTCTCCGGAACAGGCTCAGGAAGTCCATGCCATGATTCGCGCCTACCTGGCAGGTTTCAGTCAGGGCATTGCCCAGGATATCCGTATCCTCTATGGTGGGAGTGTAAAACCAGATAATGCAGGGACCCTTTTTGCCATGCAGGATATTGATGGTGGGTTGATTGGTGGTGCCTCGTTGTCTGCGGATGATTTTACTGCCATCTGTCAAGCGGCTTGTCAGGATGGATAAATATATAGATAAACGATCTCGAAGATGAATACACTGTTACTTTTTTTACATTCTCTGCTCTGTTTCGTACTGATTGGTATGGTAATGGTTCAGCGGGGAACGGGCGCAGAGATGGGGAGTGGATTTGGCGCCGGAGCCTCGCAGACCGTTTTCGGCAGCAAGGGGTCGGCTTCGTTTCTGACGCGCACAACAGCGGTTCTTGCCACACTTTTTTTTGTCAGTAGTCTGTCGCTGACCTATTTCATACAGCATAATCAGGCGAGCCAGTCGAAATCCATTATGTCTCAAACGCCTGTGATCAAAAAGGCCGTTATTGAACATGAACAGGGAGCCAGTGATACACCGTCAGTTCCTGAACCCGTGATGCCTGAGGCCCCCAAAAAAGAGGATATTCCTTCTGTCCCTGCAGAATAGAGTTGCCAAGCAGGCATAGTCGGAGTACAGATGTGAAATATAGCCGATGTGGTGGAATTGGTAGACACGCCGTCTTGAGGGGGCGGTAGCGCAAGCTGTGCCGGTTCGACTCCGGCCATCGGCACCAGTATTGAGTGATATTGTATTGCCGGGACAATATCACCACAAAAAATAACGATAAAACTGGCTTGACAGGTGTTGTGAGGCTACATAGACTCATGGAAACCACTGGGTTCCAGTGCGGCACGAGACCAGAACAACAAAGGGAGCAATCAGAGTTCAATTGACCATGCTTGAGAATTATTTTCCAATCCTGGTGTTTATCATCATGGGTGCCGTTTTTGGTCTGGCGCCCTTGGCCATGGCATACATGGCGGCTCCCAATCGCCCGGACAGCGAAAAGCTCTCTCCCTACGAATGCGGTTTCGAGGCATTCGAGGATTCACGCATGCAGTTTGATGTTCGTTACTATGTTGTTGCCATTCTGTTTATCATCTTTGATCTCGAAATAGCCTTTCTGTTTCCTTGGGCGGTTGTGCTCGACAAGATCGGCTGGTTCGGATTTGTTGCCATGATGGTCTTTCTGGGTATTCTCGTGATCGGATTTATCTATGAATGGAAGAAAGGGGCGCTGGAATGGGAATAGAAGGCGTACTTCAAAAGAGTGTTGTAACCACTTCGGCAGACAAACTGATCAATTGGGCGCGTACCGGTTCCTTGTGGCCGATGACATTCGGTCTTGCCTGTTGCGCTGTGGAGATGATGCATGCTGGGGCATCGCGTTATGATCTGGACAGATTTGGGGTGGTGTTTCGTCCCAGCCCACGGCAATCAGATGTCATGATTGTTGCTGGCACACTAGTCAACAAGATGGCACCAGCCTTGCGCAAGGTGTACGACCAGATGAGCGAGCCAAGATGGGTGATATCCATGGGGTCGTGTGCCAATGGTGGAGGATATTATCACTATTCGTATTCTGTTGTGAGGGGTTGTGATCGAATTGTACCGGTCGATATCTATGTTCCCGGTTGTCCGCCAACCGCAGAAGCATTGCTATATGGAATCATACAGTTGCAAAAGAAAATCAAGCGAACCAATACCATCGCACGTTAATAGAAATCGTCAATGACTGTAAATTCCACCAACGAACTGATTGAATCACTTGAATCTCTTGATGGGGTCAAGGCAAGCATTGATGCTCGTACCAGTGAAGTAACTGCCGAGGTGGATGCGGCAAGGTTGCTGGAGGTAGCCAGGTCGTTACGAGATGACCCCCGTTTTGGTTTTGAAATCCTCATTGATCTGTGTGGTATGGATTACAGCGAGTACCGGATGGGGGATTGGCAGGGCGAGCGTTTTGCCGTGGTCTATCATCTTCTTTCCATTGCCCATAACTGGCGACTTCGACTCAAGGTTTTTATAGGTGGTGAACCACCCAGGGTTTCGTCCGTCACGTCTGTGTGGAACTGCGCCAACTGGTACGAAAGAGAAGCCTTCGATCTGTTTGGCATCCTTTTCGAAAACCACCCGGATCTAAGAAGGATCCTTACCGACTATGGGTTTATTGGTCATCCTTTTCGCAAGGATTTTCCCCTCTCGGGCCATGTGGAAATGCGCTATGACCCGGAATTGAAGCGTGTTGTCTATGAGCCGGTAAGTATAGAGCCACGTGTTCTTGAGCCACGAGTTATTCGTCGTGATTACCGATATGTCAAGGTGGGTGAGGATGGCTGAGATCAGAAACTACACGATGAACTTTGGACCACAGCACCCTTCGGCGCATGGCGTATTGAGGCTGGTTCTGGAGATGGATGGTGAGGTGATCGAACGTGCCGATCCGCATATTGGTTTGTTGCATCGTGCTACCGAAAAATTGGCAGAGAGCAAACCCTATCTGCACAGCATAGGGTACATGGACCGGCTGGATTATGTTTCTACCATGCCAAATGAGCATGGCTATGTGCTGGCCATGGAGAAGCTTCTTGGGATCGAGCCGCCATTAAGAGCGCAATATATCCGCGTGATGTTTGATGAACTTACCCGCATATTGAACCATTTGTTATGGCTTGGTGCACACGCGCTCGATATTGGTGCCATGACGGTCTTCTTGTATGCGTTTCGGGAAAGAGAGGATATTCTGGATTGTTATGAGGCAGTCTCTGGAGCAAGGCTTCATGCAACCTACTACCGCCCGGGAGGGGTATATCGTGATCTGCCGGATTCCATGCCCAAGTACAAGCCATCAAAATGGCATAGCAAGGCCGAAGTTGCCAAGAAGAATGAGAACCGCGAAGGTTCCATGCTTGATTTTATCGAAGATTTTACCCGGCGTTTTCCTGGCTACGTCGATGAATATGAGACATTGTTAACCGATAATCGCATATGGAAACAGCGGACTGTTGGTATCGGTGTTGTATCGCCTGAACGAGCCATGCAGCTTGGCTTTTCCGGGCCGATGATTCGGGGTTCAGGTATAGAATGGGATCTCAGGCGTACCCAACCCTATGAGGTCTATGATCGTCTGAACTTCAGAATACCCGTGGGTGTTGAAGGGGACTGCTATGATCGTTATCTTGTCCGTGTCGAGGAGATGCGTGAGTCAAACAAGATCGTCAGGCAATGCGTGGACTGGTTGAGAAAAAACCCTGGACCAGTCATGTCAGACGATCACAAGGTGTCACGCCTCGACAGGTTGGATATGAAACAGGATATGGAGTCCTTGATTCATCACTTCAAGCTGGTGACGGAAGGCTTTTGCATGCCTGAAGGCGAAGCCTATGCAGCAGTAGAGCATCCGAAGGGCGAGTTTGGTGTTTATATCTGTTCTGATGGAGCCAACAAACCTTATCGTCTCAAGATACGTGCGCCAGGTTTCCCTCATCTGGCCGCTCTGGATGAAATGAGCAGGGGGCACATGATTGCGGATGTTGTTGCCATTATTGGTACCCAGGATATCGTATTTGGAGAGATTGACCGATGACATCTGCTCAGAGTAAAAGTCTTCTGTCAGACGGTGTCATTGCGGAAATTGATCACTGGATCAAAAAGTTTCCGGAAGGTCAGAAAAGATCGGCAGTCATTGCTGCACTGACTGCAGCCCAGGAAGAAAATGGTGGATGGCTCAATACCGCAATCATGGATGCGGTCGCTGACTATCTGGAAATGCCGAGAATAGCCGTTTACGAGGTGGCCAGTTTTTATAGTCTGTTCCATACTCAACCGGTTGGTCGTCACAAGATCAGCGTCTGCACCAATATATCCTGCATGCTCTGTGGAGGCAGGGAGATTGTCAGTCACCTTGAAAGAAAACTAGGAATCAAGGAAGGCGAGACGACATCCGACGGAAGGATTACTCTTGTCAAGGAAGAAGAGTGTCTGGCTGCCTGTTGTGGTGCACCCATGATGGTTGTCGATGGTCATTACCATGAACACCTGACGCTTGAGAAGGTGGACGAGATAGTGGATGGGTTGGAGTAATCATCATGGCGAATGAAGTCTGTTTTCAAACCCTGCAATTCGACCAGCCATGGACCTTGGAAAATTATCTCAAGGTTGGTGGGTATGAATCCTGGAAAAAGATTCTCAGGGAAAAGACACCCCAGGAGCATATCATTGAAACCCTGAAAACCTCTGCACTGAGAGGACGCGGTGGAGCGGGTTTTCCTACAGGCCTCAAGTGGAGTTTCATGCCAAGGAATGCACCAGGGCAGAAATATACCGTTTGCAATTCGGATGAGAGTGAACCTGGAACCTGCAAGGACAGGGATATCCTCAGGTTCAATCCGCATGCAGTGATAGAGGGAATGGCTATCGCAGGTTACACCTATGGTGCTACGGTAGGTTACAACTACCTGCGTGGAGAGTTTCATCATGAACCCTTTGAGCGTTTCGAAGGTGCCCTGAAAGAGGCCTATGAGGCCGGATTGCTGGGCAAGAACATCCTTGGTTCTGGAATCGACTTCGATTGTTATGCCCATCTTGGGGCTGGTGCCTATATTTGTGGTGAAGAAACTGCTCTGCTTGAATCAATTGAAGGCAAGAAGGGTCAGCCTCGTTTCAAACCTCCTTTTCCCGCCGGATATGGCCTTTATGGAAGACCAACGACGATCAATAATACCGAAACCCTTGCATCGGTTCCAAAGATTCTGAGCGAGGGAGGCGAATGGTTCCTTAACCTCGGCAAGCCCAATAATGGTGGAGTCAAGGTGTTTTCTGTTTCAGGTCACGTCAACAAACCTGGAAACTATGAGGTACCGCTGGGGATTCCCTTCAGGGAACTGCTTGAACTGGCAGGTGGTGTTCGTAATGGCAATCGACTCAAGGCAGTGATCCCCGGTGGTTCCTCGGTACCGGTTCTTCCTGCAGAGATCATCATGGACTGCGACATGGATTACGACTCACTGAGTCAGGCAGGATCTGCCCTGGGTTCGGCGGCAGTGATAGTGATGGACGAAACAACCTGCATGGTCGATGTACTGAGACGGATCTCGCGGTTTTATTATGCTGAGTCCTGCGGTCAATGTACCCCCTGCCGTGAAGGCACTGGATGGTTATGGCGTGTTGTGGATCGAATTGAACGTGGCAAGGGCAGACCCGAGGATATAGACCTTCTGGTTGAAGTTGCCAACCGAATTGAGGGCAAAACAATCTGTGCCTTTGGCGATGCAGCAGCGTGGCCTGTTCAGAGCTTCATCAAACATTATCGACACGAGTTTGAGTACCATGTCATGCACAAGACTTGCATGGTTGGAAACGAAGGTTCTGGAGACATGGCAGCATAAGGATGATGATATGACAGAATCTGTAGTGGACAGCAATACAATCAACATCGAGATCGACGGTCAGACCTATGAAGGACGTCCGGGTCAAATGTTGATTGAAGTGGCAGATGCTGCCGGCATTCCGATCCCTCGATTCTGTTATCACAAGAAATTGTCTGTTGCGGCCAATTGCCGCATGTGTCTGGTTGAAGTTGATCAGGTGGCAAAACCATTGCCGGCCTGTGCAACACCCATCAATGATGGGATGAAGGTCTTTACCAAGTCTCCCAAGGCCATTCAGGCACAGCAGGGAACACTCGAATTCTTGCTGATCAATCATCCCCTGGATTGTCCGATCTGCGACCAGGGAGGAGAATGTCCCCTGCAAGAGGTTTCCATGGGTTATGGTCGGACTGAATCCCGGTACCATGAACCAAAGCGTTCGGTAGAGAGCAAGGATATCGGACCATTGATTGCCACGGAAATGACAAGATGCATCCACTGTACACTCTGTGTCCGTTTCGGAGACGAGATTGCTGGAGTCAGGGAGATGGGTGCAACGGGTCGTGGTGAGAATGTCAAGATTGGAACCTATATTGAGCATGCCATTGGTTCCGAGTTGTCAGGCAATATCATTGACCTGTGTCCTGTTGGCGCATTGACTTCCAAGCCCTTTCGTTTCAAGGCGCGTCCTTGGGAATTGATCAATCATGAGGGTGTTGCACCACATGACTGTGTGGGATCGAATATTCAGATTGGAACGCTCAGAAACCGGGTTCTCCGTGTTATTCCAAAAGAGAATGAGGAGATCAACGAGATCTGGTTGTCGGACCGGGATCGTTTCAGCTATGAGGCAGTGAATGGTGCAGATCGAGCCAGATATCCGATGATGAATGTTGATGGTGCTTGGCACAGGGTCTCCTGGGAAGAAGCACTGGAAGCATGCGTTAATCGTTTGCAGGATGTTATCGGCCGCTATGGTGCTGAGCAGATCGGTATGTTGATGTCTCCAAATGCCACTTTGGAAGAGCATTATTTGGCGCATTTGCTCATGCACGGATTGGGGAGCAGCAATGTCGATTCAAGGATACGCCAGCTTGATTTCTCGAACGAACCGTCCAAGGATTCAGTTCCGTGGCTGGGAATGCCGATTGCAGAACTCGAGAAATTGGGCGCCGTTTTATTGGTAGGGTCGGATATTAGCAAGGAACAACCTCTGCTTTCCAACCGGATTCGCAAGGCAGTAAAGAATGGAGCAAAGGTTTCCATATTGTCTGCCGTGAAAGGTGAATACAGGTTTGATCTCTTTCGAGAGATGTTGGCCTCACCCAAACGAATGATCGATCAGTTGGCTGCAATAATCAGGGTTTTGTTAGACACTACCGGCGAGTCGATTGAACTTGGTGACCTGCAACAACTGGTGAATGCCTCCTCGCCATCACAGGTGCATCAGGATATTGCAATGAGTCTGAAGAATTCAGAACATTCCGCCATCCTGCTGGGACCATTGGCATTGCATCACCCTCGTGCCTCTGTTCTTCGGACATTGGCTGGATTGGTCGAAAAATTGTCTGGCGCAAAGGTTGGAATACTCCCTCATGGTGCCAATACCACTGGAGCACAACTGGCCAGGAATGCCGTGAATGGTGGAAATGAAATGAGGAAAGGGCTGAATGCTCGTTCCATGCTGGAGCAGGGGCTGGCCGCATACATGGTATTTGATCTTGAACCGGAATATGACTGTTCACGACCTTCCACAGCATTGACAGCTTTGGCAGATGCGGAATTCGTTGTGGTATTTTCAGCCTTTCATTCCGAAGCCGTTCAACGCTATGCCGACCTGATATTGCCCATTGCTCCGTTTACCGAAAATGCCGGGACTCTGGTCAATATCGAAGGGCGCTGGCAATCTTTTTCTGCTGCTGTGACGCCGGATGATGAAGTCAAGCAGGCGTGGAAGGTCTTTCGGGTCCTGGGCAACCTGTTTCAGCTCGATGGTTTTGGATATGTAAGTTCCAGTGATGTCCTGCAAGAGGTCCGTGAACGTTTGGGTAACTATCGGCTTGATAATACAACGGATCCATTTATCGGTGTGAATCCGACCAGGATGTCTGATGAACCTTCGGTGGTACGGGTAGACAGCATACCCATCTATCGGTGTGATCCGGTTGTTCGGCGAGCTGAACATCTTCAACAGACCCCAGAAGCGCAGCGACCCTGTGTAGTGACCGTCAATCTGGCGACAGCGGAAAGACTGGAGATAGAGGGCAAACGTGAAGTTACTCTGCGCTGCAAGGGAAACAAGGTAACTCTGCCGCTTCAGATCAGTGAAAGAGTTGCAGATGACTGTATACATATTCCAGCCGCATCAGAACAAGAGACCCTGTTGCCTGCGGCCTTTGACAGTATTGAGATCAGTTAGCGCTAATATGATTGAAACCATCACTACAGTCTGGAACTCGCTCCCGGTGATCGTGCAAATACTTGCCAAGATCGTTGCTATCGTGGTTCCGATCATGTTGTCCGTGGCATATCTGACACTCGCAGAACGCAAGGTGATTGGCTATATACAGGTTCGTATTGGGCCAAACCGGGTGGGACCTCGTGGACTCTTGCAACCCATAGCAGATGGTCTCAAGCTGTTCCTGAAAGAGATAATCATACCGACCAATGCCAACAAGTTCCTGTTTCTGGCCGCACCAATCCTGACGCTTGCTCCTGCATTGGCAGCCTGGGCGGTGTTCCCTTTTGATGTGGAGATGGCGGTATCCAATATTGATGCCGGATTGTTGTATGCCCTGGCCATCATGTCATTGGGGATCTATGGCATCATCCTTGCTGGTTGGGCATCCAACTCGAAATATGCCCTGCTGGGTGCCATTCGTGCCAGTGCACAGATGATCGCCTATGGGATTGCAATGGGTTTTGCACTGGTCAGTGTCCTGATGGCAGCAGGCAGCCTGAATCTGACGGATGTGGTCATGGCTCAACAGGGCAGTCTGATCCACTGGTTCTGGATTCCGCTTCTGCCGATGTTTCTGGTGTATTTTATTTCCGGTGTGGCGGAGACCAATCGTGCTCCATTTGATGTGGCGGAAGGGGAGTCGGAAATTGTAGCAGGTTTTCATGTGGAATATTCCGGCATGAGTTTTGCCCTGTTCTTTCTGGCCGAGTATGCCAACATGATCCTGATTTCCGGATTGGCGACATTGATGTTTCTGGGAGGGTGGTTGTCTCCGTTTCAGGGAATCCCTGTTCTCGAATCAATCTTTGCACCGGTTCCCGGTATCGTCTGGCTGCTTGGCAAAATAGGTTTTCTGTTGTTTCTGTTTTTGTGGTTTCGTGCAACATTTCCGCGTTACCGCTATGATCAGATCATGCGGCTTGGCTGGAAGATATTTATTCCAGTTACCATTGTCTGGATTGTGATACTGGGTCTGGCAATCATGCTGTCTGTTCCACCATGGTTTAACTAGGTGAACCTATGAGCACAATCACACATTATTTCAAAAGCTTTTTTCTGGTTGAACTGTTCAAAGGACTGCAACTGACAGGGAAATATTTTTTTAGAAAAAAGATAACCGTCCAATACCCGGAAGAAAAGACACCGCAATCTCCACGCTTCAGAGGGCACCATGCACTACGGCGATATCAGAATGGTGAAGAACGCTGTATTGCCTGCAAGCTGTGTGAAGCTGTCTGTCCAGCCTTGGCCATTACCATTGAGTCAGAAGAACGTGAGGATGGGACACGCCGTACTACACGATATGACATTGACATGTTCAAATGTATCTATTGTGGATTCTGTGAAGAGGCCTGCCCGGTTGATGCAATCGTCGAAACACGGCATTTTGAATATCATTTCGAGAATCGGCAGGATGCCATTATTGACAAGGCTGCACTTCTCGAGATGGGGGACCGTTTCGAGCAGGAGATCGCCCGTGATCGTCAACAGGATGCCAGGTATCGATAAGGGGTAGACATGGAATTGCAACCGATACTTTTTTATCTCTTTTCGGCCATATTGATTATTGCTGCGCTTCTGGTAATAACGATTCGCAATCCGATTCATTCCACCCTGTTCCTTGTGCTGGCATTCTTTACCAGCGCGATGTTGTGGATTTTGCTGGAGGCCGAGTTTCTGGCGCTTAGTCTGGTTCTCGTCTATGTTGGGGCGGTGATGGTCCTGTTTCTGTTTGTCATCATGATGCTGGATATCAATCTGACTGTCCTGAGAGAAGGATTCGCCAGGTATCTGCCTGTTGGTGCCCTGATCGCCGTTGTCATTGTCCTGGAGATGAGTCTGGTGCTTGGTCCGGAGAATTTTGGTCTGGAAAAAATGCCTGTACCGGAAAAACATTCATTGGATTACAGCAATACCAAGGCCTTGGGAAGTGTTCTCTATACCGATTATGTATTTGCCTTCGAGGTTGCCAGTGTCATTCTCCTGGTAGCCATCGTGGCAGCCATTGCGCTGACACTCAGGTCCAGGCCGGACAGCAAATATCAGGAGCCTGGTCTGCAGGTCAGGGTGCGTCGCGCGGATAGAATCAGAATGGTGGATCTCAAGGAAAAACAATAACCCATGATTTCTCTGTCACATTATCTAGTTCTCGGCGCCATACTGTTCTGTATAGGGGTTGCCGGCATCTTTCTCAATCGAAAGAATATTATTATTCTGCTGTTATCACTTGAGTTGATGTTGTTGGCGACCAATTTCAATTTTGTGGCCTTCTCACATTATCTGCAGGATACTGCGGGTCAGATCTTCGTGTTTTTCATCCTGACCGTAGCCGCAGCTGAAGTGGCTATTGGATTGGCTATCCTGGTGGTGTTATATCGCAGCAGGCGAACCATTAATGTCGATGATATTGATTCATTGAAGGGGTAATGATGGAAAAGGTCTATCTTGGAGTTGTTCTGGCACCCTTGGTCGGTTCATTGATAGCAGGGTTGTTCAGGAATCAGGTCGGTCGGACAGGCGCCCACACAGTCACGATCCTTGGTGTCGCCATTTCTTTCGGTTTGGCAGTCATGACATTCAATCATATTGTTCTGCAACAGCAGGGCCCCTTTAATGGGACGGTCTATACCTGGATGGTCAGTGACTCCATCCATTTTGAGGTGGGATTCCTGATTGACAATCTTACGGCATTGATGATGCTGGTGGTGACCTTCGTTTCCCTGATGGTCCATATCTATACCATCGGATACATGCATGATGACCCCGGCTATCAGCGGTTTTTTTCCTATATTGCCCTGTTTACCTTTTCCATGCTCATGCTGGTGATGGCAAACAACTTTATGCAGCTGTTTTTTGGCTGGGAGGCAGTAGGGTTGGTGTCCTATCTTCTGATAGGTTTCTGGTTCAAGAAAGAAACCGCGATCTATGCCAATCTCAAGGCTTTTCTGGTCAACCGAGTAGGTGACTTCGGTTTTCTGCTGGGCATCGCACTCATTGTGATGTATTTCAACAGCCTCGATTATGAGGATGTATTTGCCGCTGCACCGATGATGGCGGATCTGAAAATCTCAATCTTGTCAGGCCATGAATGGTCTCTGATGACAGTGATCTGTATTCTGCTGTTTATTGGCGCAATGGGAAAGTCGGCACAATTTCCATTGCATGTCTGGCTGCCAGATTCGATGGAAGGTCCTACACCGATTTCGGCCTTGATTCATGCAGCTACCATGGTCACGGCGGGTATCTACATGGTCGCACGCATGTCTCCCTTGTATGAACTGTCCGAGACGGCACTGAGCTTTGTTTTGATTATTGGTGCCATCACCGCACTTTTCATGGCTTTCCTGGGTATGGTACAAAACGATATCAAGCGAGTGATTGCCTATTCGACCCTGTCACAGTTGGGTTATATGACGGTAGCACTGGGTGTTTCGGCCTATAGTGCGGCAATCTTTCACCTGATGACTCATGCCTTCTTCAAGGCCCTGCTTTTTCTAGGCGCTGGCTCGGTAATTATCGCCATGCACCATGAGCAGGATATGCGCAAGATGGGGGGATTGTGGAAGAAGATGCCCATCACCTATATCACTGCCTGGATCGGAACACTGGCCTTGATCGGAGCGCCGCCCTTTGCCGGCTTCTTTTCCAAGGACCTGATCATAGAGTCAGTTCACGAAACCCTGGAACACGGACATCTGTTTGGCGCAGGTTTTGCCTATGTAGCCGTTGTCTTTGGTGCCCTGATTACCGCCTTTTACAGCTTGAGGCTGATGTTCATGACCTTTCATGGCAAGCCCCGTGATCAACATGCCTACGATCATGCCAAGGAAAGTCCTTGGGTTGTGACAGTGCCGCTTCTTTTCCTGGCCATCCCGTCTCTCGTAATCGGGTACCTTGCATACGATTCTGTCGGATTGGGACATTTTTTTGATGGAGCCATCATGCAGAAAGTTGAACATCTGGCCTTGACTTCGGGGGAAGTCGCTGAAGAACATGGCATGACGGCCCTTCAGTTCATGATCCACGGTATGAGTGAACCGTTCCCCATCCTCTTTGTGATATTGGGGGTTTTTCTGGCATGGTTCCTGTA
>RFGN01000164.1 GCA_003696645.1 Gammaproteobacteria bacterium
GGTCGGCATGGTCGTCAGATAGCGATTGACCAGGACGCCATTATTGTCCGTCAGGGTCAGGGTATAATCCCCCGGCAACAACCCAGTTACACGATACAAACCTGTTGCATCGGTAATACCCTGACCGACCAGAATGCCCAACCCATTGTGCAGGGTAAAGGAAACATTGCCGATTCCGGCCTCACCGGTATCCTGGGATCCATTGCCATTGATATCATCAAATACCTGCCCCTCAATGATCACCGCAGCAGTCAACTGATAACCAAAGTCCTGCCCGGCCAATGTCTGACCATTGCCCAGGGTTACCTGAAGGGGTTGATTGCCTGTTGTCAGGGTACGTCCGTTGACAACACTACCGGAATCCGTGATGACCACATCCCAGCTTCCGGACAGTGGTGCAACCAATATGTACTGACCGTTGACATCGGTGGTGGCGGTGACCACATCGGCAACAAATCCGGGTAGACGCAGGGCCAACGTCACCCCCTGTAATGGAGGCTCTCCCGCATCTCGGGTGCCATTGCCATTGACATCATCGAATACCACTCCGGTGACCTGTGTCAGCGGAATCTGCAGCGGCGGAGCCTGAATTGTGACGGGTGAGCTTTCACTTGAACTGATGATGGCCGCATTACGAATAGTCGTGCCATTGGACAACCCGGCCTTGACCTTGGCCGAAAAACCGAATGTCGCACTGCCACCCTGAACCAGCGAGGCGGCAGTCCAGACAATTCGACCATTGGCATCAGGGCCAGTGACGCTCCAACCAGCCGGGGCCGGATCGACGACAATCTGTTCGAGAGTCGTCAAATCGACGGTATCACTGACCTGGATGTTGGTGGCCCCTGCCCCCTGATTACCGCTGTCCACCAGCTGGATGGAATAGGTCAGCGTATCCCCTGATTGCGTCGTGGTCGAGGGGGCACCATTGACAAGAACCGATTTGGTCGAGGTGGAAAAATCCGGTGCCGCCACCACTGTAGTCAGTGTAACATCCTGCAAACCGGGTTGGGCCGGATCATCACTTAGAAAGAGATTGGTGCCGGTCTCGGTACTCGTCAGGGTCGCCTGATTGAGCAACCGCAGACCATTATTGGCCGGTGACTGGACCCGAACCTGCAGGCTGGGGGTAACGGTTGATGTTGTCGCCAGCGAGGCAAAGGTCCAGCGCACATGCGTAACAGCCGGGTCTGTACCGTTTGCACCGGCTACCGGCGTATAACCGAAGGTCTGTCCACCATCATTCGAGAAGGTCACGGCTGCCCCGGCCGGAATCACCGAACCGGTCACAAAGGCACCATTGACCGGGATCGGATCGGTCAGTACCAGATTGGTCGCCGTTGCCGTACCGGAGTTGGTGACGGACATGTCATAGCGAATCAGATCTCCCGGTGCCGGGCTGCCACCATTGATATCGATGGCCTGTTTGGTGAACGGCAGGAAATTGGGGGTGGCAATCGCTACCGGAGCCAGTCCGGTGGAAATCTTGGAAAGATCCTTGCCCGACAGGGCATCGCCCATGTAGGTCTCGACCTGATTGGTATAGATGCCAGGAGTCGGAGCCGCTGCCACCGTGGCGGTAAAATTCAGGTCCAGCCGGCTGTTGACAAAATCGAACGGCTGTCCGGCCCGGGGATGCCCCGCAGGATAACGGTTGACCAGCCAAAAGACATCGCCCGGACGTGTCACGGTATCAACTGTGAAATCGGCACCTGCGACCATGGGATAGACAGCACCGGTTGTCGTATCAGTAAGGTTCAACAGTGTTGTGGCCGAATAATTGACTACATTCACCCCGGCCAGCTTGGGCAGGCTGTCTGCCACCACCAGGCCGATGTTCGCTGTACCCGGGTAGACAGGTCCCTTGCCCGGATTGTTGTTCCCCTTTGCCCTGGCCGTAATCGCGCCGCCGGTATTCCCGAGAGTCAGGGAATAGGTCAACACCGTCCCGGCGCTGCCACTGGTCGGTGTCACAGTCTTGGCATGGGTGAGCGCTGGTGGGGCACCTGTGGCACTGAGGGTCGTCACCATGATCGAGGTCACCCCTGGCGCAGGGACCTCGGTGGCGACCGCGTTGGCAGTATTCTGCGTAACGGCCCCGCCCCCGGCATTGGTCACCTGTACAATCACTTCAACAGTTCCCCCTTCACCGGGCAAAAGTGTTGGTATGACGGGCCAGGTTACATTGGGGGCGACATAACTGGCAGTGCCAAGGAAGGGGTTCCCACTGGTTGCACTGATATAGACCACCTCTGCCGTATCAATGACATCCTTGATCTGCACATTATGCAGGGGCGCTGCATTGGCATTCAGATAGGTCAGGCGATATTTGAGAAATTCCCCTGGTGCGGCAAAATCACCGCTACTGGCCAACCACGGCCCATTCACCGCAGCAGCCTTGGCGACAACTTCCTTGACTATACTGAGCTGGGCCGAGTTGTTGGCCTGGCTGGGACCCAGATAGGCATAAACATGATCCTTGCCGTTCTGCGCCCCTCCCGAGGCATCCCCACCAAAGACCATGGATTGATTGGTATAGGGAGGCGTCGCCGCATTGCCGGCAGCAAAGGCTGCCAGGTCGGTAATGCGGAGATCCACGCGGACATGTTCAATACTTCCCACGACCCGTTCACCGAAGGCAAAGCGCAACGCATTGGTACTGGCAGGCAAGGGATTGGATGGAGAAAGCAGCCACCCTGCACTGGTAGGGACTGCGGTAATGGTCTCAGGGCCCTGAGCGATGGCAGCTGTGACAGGCCCCGTGCCACCGATCAGGGAACCAGGATGATAGATCCGTTGCCAGGGCCCCTGCCCCTGAAAGTCCGTTACACTGTTGGTTGCTGCAACACCATCCCTGACTGGGTTGAAATCATTGCTGTAGTAGGTTTGCGGACCGGCGACCGGCGAGGCCAGACCCGCCAGGGTACCCGGCGTGAGCGAACTGACGAGGGGAGGGTTCCCGCGCCCGGAACCGCCCGTGAAGATCTTGGGGTCGGGATAACCGACCGGGGGACACCCTCCTGTATTTCCGAAGGCAAAAAACTGATCATAGTCCCACTGGTTGTAGAGCAGAAAGGCCAACTGGGTTCCGGCCAGCCTGGCCTTGGTGCACCCGGTAATATCATAGGGGGTTGCCAGCCTTGCAGTCCTGGGATCGGTCGAGAAAAACACCCCGATATCCTGTATCCCCTGCGCCAACCGTCCTTCTGCAAACGGGGCGCGATACCCATTTGCACCACGCGGCCCCCAACCATCGGCCATTAGGCCCGGACTGGGGAAAGGTGCCTCGACATAGGCAAAACCGCCCGGCTGGGTCGGATCAGGAGTCTTGACGACAAAATGGGCACCTACCACCTGAGTGCCGGGCGGGATGTAATCGGTCGTATAACCGGCAGAACCCTGGGTCGCACCATTGGGAGACGGGACCGACTGGATGATATAACTGAGGATATCGCCCTGACGTACCCCCGCACCACCAGGCGTGACGCCACTGGCTCGATCCTGCAGCATCTTTACCGTACCGGGTGCAAAAAACTTTGATGTCTGGGATTGTCCTACATTATGGGACCAAGCCACTCCGCAGTTGATTCCCAACAGGCATGCTCCAATCAACCCGGACAGGAGAATGCCTGTGGTTTTTTTCAGTAATCCGGCTAGCATGCCCGAAAATTTAGCATTATCATGGCGAAATTGGCTTAAAATAGCGTCAATGTAGCTGACCTTGCTGTAATCCTGCCCATTCTACCATGACTACTCGTTCCCCTGAGCCTACTTCAAACCCTTCTTCTGATCCTCCCGTCGATCACAAGGAAAAAAACATTCCTGAAAAACCCAAGGTCGGGATCTACCTGCTGCCCAACCTGTTCACCACAGCCTGCCTGTTTGCCGGCTTCTATGCCATCGTTGCCGCCAAGGCCGGGCATTTTGAAACCGCTGCTGTCGCGATATTTATCGCCATGATCATGGATGGCCTGGATGGACGCATCGCCCGCATGACCCAGACCCAGAGTGCCTTCGGGGCCGAATACGACAGCCTGGCCGACATGGTTTCATTCGGCCTGGCCCCAGCCCTGGTCACCTACGAATGGACCCTTCACGGCCTTGGCAAGATCGGTTGGCTGGCCGCCTTTGTATTCACGGCGGCGGTGGCGCTGCGTCTTGCACGATTCAACAGTCAGGCCCAGTCCAATGACAAGAAGTTTTTCAAGGGGCTGCCGAGTCCTGCAGGGGCTGCGGTGCTGGCCAGTCTGGTCTGGGTGGGCGATGACTTTCGCATTCCCGGGGAATACAGCGTCTATGCTGCCCTCTTGTTGTGTGTCGTGGTCGCCCTGCTGATGGTCAGCAACATTCATTACTACAGCTTCAAGGAATTTGACCTGCGCAATCGGGTTTCCTTTGTCACCGCGTTGCTGATCGTGCTGGTGTTCGTGCTGATCTCCAGCAGTCCCCCACAGATCATTTTTGTCTCCATGGTGTTGTATGCCGCTTCGGGACTGTTCATGACCTGCCGGAAACGGTATCGAAAAAAAAATCTGGATGGCGAGGCAGACTAATTCTCGTCCATCCTTTCAATAACTCTCGCCAGCAATGACCTGACCCGGGCCATGCCGTCCCGAATGGTCTGTTCGATACTTTCCATGGTGATGACTTCACTGGTCTTGCCGGCGGCCCAGTTTGCCGAGACCGCGATACAGGCATAGTTGATTTCCACTTCACGGGCCAGCGCTGCCTCGGGCATGCCCGTCATTCCCACCAGTGTACAACCATCCCGCTCCATTCTTGCGATCTCTGCAGCGGTTTCCAGTCGAGGTCCCTGGGTAGCCCCATAGACCCCACTCGATACGATATCTATCCCTTCCTTGCTGGCTGCCTGCAGGATCATTTCACGTAATCGTTGATCATAGGGATGCGTGAAGTCAATATGGACAACCGGGCTTTGCCCATCCTCGAAAAAGGTGGATTTGCGTCCCCAAGTGTAATCAATGATCTGATCGGGAACCGCCAGTCGGCCTGGCGCCATTTCCTCACTGATTCCCCCTACCGCTGCAACGGCGATGATATCGGTAATACCGGCATCACTGAGTGCCTGAATATTGGCACGATAGTTGATCTTGTGAGGCGGAATGGTATGAGAGGCCCCATGTCGTGGCAAAAAGGCCACCTCCTTGCCGTTCAAGTCGCCATAGGTCAAAGGGGCAGAAGGCTCACCATAGGGGGTATGGGAGACCGTCCGTCGGGTGACCTTCAAGCCTTCCAGGGCCGTCAGGCCGGTTCCACCAATTATTCCTAGTCTGGACATCTATTTCTTCTCCTCCCTGATGGCGTAGATTCCCGGGGCATTGCGCCAGTATTCCCTATAGTCCATGCCGCAACCAAACAGATAGCGGTCTTCTGCCTCCAGGCCGACAAAATCCATCTGCAATTCCGCCTTGCGATCATGCAGCTTGTTGACCAGGACTGCGGTCAGAACCTGTTCCGCCCCTTCTTTATAACAGTGTTCCACCAGGGCCTTGAGGGTCAGGCCTTCATCAAAGATATCGTCCACCAGAACGACAGTCCGATCCTTGAGGGAGGTGGAGGGATAGGCCTTCCAATGCAGCTCGGCACCTTCTGTTTCACCGCGGTAACGGGTCGCGTGGATATAGTCGGTTTCCAGCGGAAAATCAAGCCGACACAGCAACCTGCCCATGGGAATCACCGCTCCGTTCAACACACACAGGAATAATGGCAGGCTGTCCTGCAGGCGATCATTCATCTGTTTGGCCATACGGTCCAAGGCATGCTCAACATCCTGATCGGAAAAAAGCTGGTCGGAATTTTTCAGTACATCTTGGAGTGCTTTGATATTCATTCAATCGTTCCAGAAAATTTGGCTACCCGGACCATTCCTGTCCGGTCAAGTTGACTACAATTCATCAGGCAAACACCACCGTGCGACAGCCATCCACCATGATGCGTTCCTCCAGATGCCATTTCACCGCCCTGACCATGACATTTCGCTCAAGATCCTGACCGATCGCTTTGAGGTCGGCAATCCCGTGCCGATGCGTGATTCTTCTGACATCCTGTTCAATGATGGGCCCCGCGTCCAGTTCGGCAGTAACATAGTGCGACGTTGCCCCGATAATCTTGACACCACGATCATAGGCCTGCCTGTATGGATCTGCTCCCACAAAGGCGGGCAAGAAGGAGTGGTGGATATTGATGATCCGGTTCGGAAATCGGCCTACAAAGTCCTCGCTGAGGATCTGCATGTAGCGTGCCAGTATGACCAGATCAACCTTTCCCTCGATCAGCTCAAGTATCCGCTGTTCAGTCTTGTCCTTGTTCCCGGCCTGCACTTCAATCGTATGAAAGGGCACATCAAAATGGGAAACCTGATCTTCAAGGTCCGGGTGATTGCTGATTACGCAGACCAGATCCATGGGCAGGGCAGCGCGTGACCATTTCCACAGCAATTCCAGCAACACATGGTCGTGCCGGGAAACCAGAATGGCTGCACGCTTGCGGTCCTCGGCATAACTGCAGGACCAGTTCATGTCGAGCTTTTGAGCCACCTGTTCCGAAAACTGGGACTCAAATTCCTGTCGAGACAGTCCAGGGTTCTGGAACTGGCATTCCAGACGCATGAAAAGCTGGCCTGCCCCATCATCCATGGAATGCTGATCCAGATCGGTAATATTGGCCTGGTGGCGAAACAGAAATTCCGTTACAGCAGCGATGATACCGGGTTGATCCCGGCAGGACATCAGCAGACGGGCAGCACTTTGGATCATGTTTTCATTCAGGCCAGTTGATCAGTCGCTATATGATAACTTGGATCTTCCTGAATGTTGACCTCTACCAGATCACCGGCCTTCCTCAACAACTGGCGACATTCCGGGCTGAGATGTTTGAGGTGGAGGTGTTTTCCGGCCTTGCGATAACTATCCGCCAGATTATCGATCGCCTCGATCGCGGAATGATCTGCAATGCGAGAATGGGCAAAATCGATATAGACCTCATCTGGATCATTCCGGGGATCAAAAAGTTCGGCAAAACGGTGTACTGAAGCGAAAAACAGCGGACCATGAACCCGGTAGACCCGTGCGCCATCTTCACGCGTTTCCTCTACGACATGGATATGCCTGGCCTGTTTCCATGCAAAGACCAGAGCCGTGGCAATCACCCCGATAATCACTGCTGTAGCCAGATCGGTGAAAACCGTCACCACTGCAACCAGAACGCCCACAAAAGAATCCTCTCTGGGAATCTTGTTGAGAAGATTGAAGCTGCCCCACTCGAAGGTACCGATTACAACCATGAACATCAGTCCCACCAGCGCCGCAACCGGAATCATGGCAATCAGATCCGAGGCAAACATGATGAAAATCAGCAGAAACAGGGCCGCGGCAATCCCGGAGAGATTGCGCAGGCCGCCGGATGAGACGTTGATCATCGTCTGTCCTATCATGGCGCAACCTCCCATGCCACCAAAAAAACCATTGACGGTATTGGCCAGCCCCTGACCAATGGAGACCCGGTTGCCCTGTCCGCGAGTACCGGTCATTTCATCGACCACACTCATCGTCAGCAGAGATTCGATCAGACCGACGCCTGCCAGGATAAAGGCATACGGCAATACAATCCAGAGAGTCTCCAGATTGAACGGCACACTCGGAATGTGAAAGGCCGGAAACCCGCCACTGATATCCGCTATGTCTCCGACCGTTTTGGTGTCCAGGCCGCCGAAGATCACGATCAGACTGACTGTGATTATCGCAGCCAGACCGGCCGGAATGGCGCGGGTAACTTTCGGCAACAGGTACATGATCGCCATGGTCAACGCAACCAGACCGAGCATCGTGAACAGTGGTGCACCGGAAAGCCATTGACTGACACCCTCACCCCCCTCCACCTTGAACTGCTCGAGCTGTGCCAGAAAGATGACAATCGCCAGCCCGTTGACGAAGCCGAGCATCACCGGATAGGGGACCATACGGATATATTTGCCGAATCGGGCAGCGCCGAAAAGCATCTGCAATACACCGGTCAGGACAATGGTGAGAAACAGATATTCCACACCATGCTCGGCTACCAGTGTGACCATGACCACTGCCATGGAGCCGGTCGCCCCTGAGATCATGCCTGGACGTCCTCCAACCAGGGAAGTGACCAGCCCCATCAGGAATGCACCATAAAGGCCCACCAATGGGTTGACGCCGGCGACAAAGGCGAATGCGACCGCTTCGGGCACCAGTGCAAAGGCAACCGTCAGGCCAGAGAGGATGTCATCCTTGGCCTTGGCGGCATGGTCATAATAGATCGTAAACATGAGCTGAAATTCAGATTTTGAAACTGGTAGGTAAAAGGGGAAGGATTATAACGCAAATTCAGGTTGCCATGCTGTGAAGATGGCCAATGACAAGGCCATATCGACTTCCTGTGTCATGACGACATGTTCGTGGTTCCTTGCCTAGCGGGGCTGATCGCTGACGAGATCACCCTGTTCGAGAAGGAATTCCAGAAAGGTTTGTGCTGCCAGGGATAATTTTTTATGCCTGTTGTGGACCGCATACCAGCGGCGTACAAGCGGAAACCCCCTGACATTCAGAATCGCTATTTGATTGCATTCGAGTTCCAGTTTCAGACTCCTTCGAGACAAGACCGAAATCCCCAGGTCTGCCATGACGGCCTGCTTGATGGCTTCACTGCTTCCCAGTTCCATATACGGATCAATGGAGAGGCCCTTGTCGGCAAAGACCCTGTCAATAGCAAGACGTGTCCCTGAACCCTGCTCTCGAACCAGAAACCGTTCATGTAACAGTTCTTCCAGTTTCACCTGATGCCTGTTTGCCAGGCGATGCCCCGGACTGGCCACGACCACCAGTTCATTGTCTGCAAAGGGATAGGCCCTTACATTAAGACTCTGGGGGACCTGCCCCATGATCAGCAGGTCGTCTTCATTCAATTTCAGTCTCTCAATCACCCTTGACCGGTTTGTTACCTTCAACAGTGGATGAACATCGGGGTACAGATGAATAAACTTTCCCAACAGGTGAGGCATGAAATATTTTGCCGTCGTGATGACCGCGATCTTCAATGGGCCACTGATGGCCCCTTGCAGGGCAAGTGCTGACTCGCCCAGGGATGAGATATGACCCAGAACGGTCTGTGCCGAAAGAAAAACCTCTTCCCCGACAGCCGTTGTACACAGACGATTTCCCTGCCTTTCCAGCAGTGGTTGTCCGATGGTTTCGGTCAACTTCTTGACCTGCATGGAAATGGTTGGCTGGGTCAGATGGAGGCTGTCGGCCGCCTTGCTGTACCCGCCCAGACGAACAACCGCCTCAAAGATCTGCAGCTGGCGCAGACTCAGGTGCCGAATCAGATTTTCCGCTGCAGAGTATGACATAGGTGTTTATCTATATTATATATAAAATTTTTTGATTTCTATTTATATACGATCTTGTCCATAATGTCATTACGCAATTTGAAAGCGTTGCACAACCCTATCAATCAATACTGGAGTAAAACATGGCAAAATCATATAACGCGGGCGTCAAGGAATACCGCGAAACTTACTGGATGCCCGAGTACACGCCAAAGGACACCGATATCCTGGCATGCTTTAAGGTCACGCCCCAGGATGGCGTCCCACGGGAAGAGGTGGCTGCCGCGGTTGCTGCCGAGTCCTCTACAGGAACCTGGACCACGGTCTGGACCGATCTTTTGACCGATCTGGACTATTACAAGGGTCGCGCCTACGCCATCGAAGATGTTCCCGGCGATGATACCTGCTTCTATGCCTTCATCGCCTATCCGATTGACCTGTTCGAAGAAGGCTCGGTGGTGAATGTCATGACCTCTCTTGTGGGAAATGTTTTTGGATTCAAGGCCTTGCGCGCCCTGCGTCTGGAAGATATCCGTTTCCCCATCGCCTATGTCATGACCTGCAATGGCCCACCACAGGGCATACAGGTTGAACGTGACCTTTTGAACAAGTATGGCCGTCCATTGCTGGGTTGCACCATCAAGCCAAAACTGGGGCTGTCAGCAAAAAACTATGGCCGTGCCTGCTATGAAGGCTTGCGTGGTGGACTGGACTTCACCAAGGATGACGAAAACGTCAACTCCCAACCCTTCATGCGCTGGCGACACCGCTTCGACTTTGTCATGGAGGCCATCGAAAAGGCCGAGGCCGAAACCGGCGAGCGCAAGGGACACTACCTGAATGTCACTGCACCTACCGCCGATGAAATGATGCGCCGGGCCGAATACGCCAAGGAGATTGGTGCCCCCATCATCATGCATGACTACATCACTGGCGGCTGGGCAGCCAATACCCAGCTGGCAAGGTGGTGTCAGGACAATGGCATGCTTTTGCATATCCACCGCGCCATGCATGCTGTCCTGGATCGCAACCCGCACCATGGTATCCACTTCAGGGTATTGACCAAGATCCTGCGGCTGTCAGGAGGGGATCACCTCCATTCTGGGACCGTTGTAGGAAAACTGGAAGGCGACAGGGATGCAACATTGGGATGGATCGACATCATGCGTGACAGTTATATCAAGGAAGATCGCTCACGCGGAATTTTCTTTGATCAGGACTGGGGTGCCATGCCAGGTGTTTTTCCCGTTGCCTCGGGCGGAATCCATGTCTGGCATATGCCTGCCCTGGTCAACATCTTCGGTGATGATTCCGTATTGCAGTTTGGTGGTGGAACACTGGGTCATCCCTGGGGGAATGCTGCCGGTGCTGCCGCCAACCGTGTTGCCGTTGAGGCCTGTGTCGAGGCTCGCAACATGGGTCGTGAGCTTGAGAAGGAAGGCAAGGACATCCTTACCAATGCAGCAAAACACAGCCCTGAACTGGCCGCTGCCATGGAGACCTGGAAAGAGATCAAGTTCGAGTTCGATACTGTGGACAAACTGGATGTCTCCCACAAATAGAACTGCTCCATGAGAATGGATGAATTCAAGAATACTGATACTGAACAAGGAGTATTAACATGCAAGACTATCAATCGAGTTTGAGTGATCCGGCAAGCCGGAAATTCGAGACCTTTTCCTACCTGCCTGCCTTCAATAGCGACCAGATAAGAAAACAGATCGAGTACATTGTTTCCAAAGGTTGGAATCCCGGCATTGAACATACTGAGCCGGAAAATGCAAATGGTCATTTCTGGTATATGTGGAAACTGCCCATGTTTGGGGAAACCGATGTGGATGTAATCCTGAAGGAAGTGGAAGCCTGTCATGCCGCGCACCCCAACAACCATGTTCGCCTGCTTGGCTTTGACAACTACTCTCAGTCGGCAGGAGCATCCATGGTGATCTTCAGAGGCAAAACGGTATAGCCTTGTCCCATGAATCCGGATAGCCAGAGGTTATCCGGGTTCATGACGCATTGGTACACAATCATGCAAAAAAGAAAACAATATGTCGGCATCCATCGGGATATCCATGGTGGAATGACACCGATTGGCAAGATGATACGTGATGCCTGGGTCTTTGGTCTGTTGCCAGAGGAAGAAACATGCGAAGGCTGGACCTGTTCGATGATCAACCAGCTCATGGACAAGGTCAATAACGAATGGGACAAATATGGGTGCATGGTCAGCCAGCTGCCCAAACCGCTTTTCAACCGGCATCAGGATATTCACAGCAAGGCCATCCGGACAGCCAGATCTCATGGTTGGGAAGGAGAGCATGAACTCACCGGTGAAGTGTAATTCAAGATTCTGAAATTTGATATGGAAGTGTTATGAAAACGATGGTTGTCGATCCGGAACAATATACGATCAAGACTGAACCCTATTATGAGGCCATTGGACAGGAAATTGCCTATTACGAAGCGGCCTATCAGGTCAGAATGCCCATGATGCTGAAAGGGCCAACCGGTTGCGGAAAATCACGCTTTGTCGAATACATGGCCTGGAAACTGAAACGCCCTCTGATCACGGTGGCCTGCAATGAAGATATGACAGCCTCTGATCTGGTAGGGCGTTATCTGCTCGACAAGGATGGCACAAAATGGCAGGACGGTCCCCTGACTACTGCCGCCCGCATCGGTGCCATCTGTTATCTGGATGAGGTCGTTGAGGCCAGACAGGACACAACCGTTGTGATTCATCCGCTCACCGATCACCGTCGAACATTGCCACTAGATAAAAAAGGAGAACTGATCGAGGCACACCCTGATTTTCAGTTGGTCATCTCCTATAACCCTGGTTATCAGAGTCTGATGAAGGATCTGAAGCAATCGACCAAACAACGTTTTGGTGGTCTGGATTTCAACTATCCTGAAAGTGCCCTGGAATCAGCCATTGTCAGCAGGGAATCCGGTGTAGACCAGGAAATCGCCGAAAAACTGGTGCAGATTGCACATCGTGCCAGAAATCTGAAAGGACATGGGCTGGATGAGGGAATCTCGACCCGTTTACTGGTCTATGCCGGTCAACTCATCAACAAGGGTATTGATCCCTATGCAGCATGCAGCATCTCCATGATCACCCCCTTGACCGACGATCCCGACATGCGGGATACATTAAATGCAGCCGTACAGACCTTTCTGGGATAAGTCCGCTACCCGGATGGCTTGATTGAGTGATCGCAACACTATCATGTCTTCAATTCATGGCAAAAAAAGAACAATACGCCGAACTTCTGGATGATATTGCCCCCGAGCTCGGCAAGGCACTGAAGGAGTCTTTGCCGGAAGCCTCCAGAATCATGTCTCCTGCCGGTTTGCAGGATTTTATCGAAGGAGCCAGGGCCCTGATCAAATTGGGACGAGGTAACGATCTGGTCCTGTCCTATATTCGGGAAATCCCGGCAGTATCCCGTGACTGCGGTGAGGATATTATCCCGGATATCATCAATGCCTCAATGAAACTCTCATCGATGACATCCGGTGAGGTGATAAACCTCATGTTGTGCAGTTTGCCCTCGGCATCGCGTCATCTGGGTGACGGACAATTGGTCAGGGGTTACCTGACACTGATCCATCAGCTCGCATCCACCGCTGCCCGTGGTCTGAGACCGATGTTGAATCACATCGATCAGTTGCTCTCCAAATTAACCTTAAGCGGCCTGCGCCGCTGGGCGAACTTTGGTGCCCAGGCCTATCGTAGAGATTTCAACAATCTCACCCGTTATTTCAACCTTGAATCTGCGGATAGCCTGGCCATGTTGGAGAAGGAGCGCAGAGGGGTTCTTTTCATTACCGTTCAGCGCAAGATCAATTTCTATTTAAGAGCGCTGTGGGGCAGAGATTTTTTTCTGAGGCCCACCGTATCCGATTATTCCGAGTTCAGGCCCTACATAGAAAACAGGGTATTGCATCTTGCCGATGCCCTGGATGATCTGCATCAGATACCTGGCCTTGAGATCTACCGGGCTACCGCTGCCCACATGGCCTCTCACCTCATGTATACCTCTTCTTCAATCTCTGCTGAACAATTGAGCCCGGCCCAGATGTTTTTCATAGGGTTGATCGAAGATGCCAGGATAGAATACAAGGCCATTCATAATTTCCCTGGGCTGAAAGGGCTGTGGACATCCATCATGGAACAAGACTTCCAGGATGAAGCTGAGCATGAAACCATCCCGATTATCGAAAGGCTCGCCCTTCAATTGCTCGATGCTGAACAGGTTGGCCAGGATCAGGAAATCAACGACTTTGCCGGCAAGTTCCACGCAAATATTCATGCAAATCAGGACGATAATCAATTTTCATGGATGATGGGCATGGAGCTCTATCATCTTCTTGCCTCCAGAAAGGCCGTTCCCAGCTTGAGAATATTGGAGCGATATCGAATCCCCTATCGGGACGATAACCGGATCATCTGGCATTTCGAGGAATCCGGGATGAATGGTATCGAAACCATTTCATCCTTCCAGAAACAGGTCAGAAAACATGTCAGCGTCATAGAGATGGCAAATGAGGTGGATTGCGAACTCGCTGGAGATGATGCCCAGGAGATATGGGTCTGTTCTGACGAAATGCGGCCGTATGAGGATGACCTGACCGAAAAAACCAAAAGCTTTAACGAGATGTGGGGCAAGGAACCCGTTTCAGAGCCTTTCCATTATCCTGAGTGGGACTATCATATCCAGCTACACCGCCCGGATTGGGTAACACTCTTTGAACGTCGCCAGCCCAAGGGTGATCCTGAAGAAATCGATGCCATACTGACCCGGAACAAACCCGTTGTCCACCGCATCAAGCAAATCATCGATATGCTGTCTCCTGCCGGTGTACAACGACAACGTGGACTTGAGGATGGCGACGAGATTGACATCAATGCCGCTGTTGATGCAATGGTCTCGCTTCGTATGGGAGAACAACCCAATCCACGCATCACCATGAGGAATGTTATCAAGAACAGAGATCTCTCGATCGTGTTGTTGCTGGACCTTTCCGAGTCCACCAATGAAACATTGAATCATTCGGAAAAGACTGTCCTGCAATTGACTCGAGAAGCCGCAACACTGGTAGCCACTGCCATGGAAGGTGTCGGAGACCCTTATGCGATTCATGGATTTGCTTCGGATGGCCGACACGATGTCCAGTATTATCGTTTCAAGGATTTCAATCAGCATCTTGATGATGATGCCAAATCCAGACTGGCAGGGATGAAGGGTGGACTCTCGACACGAATGGGTGCCGCCCTCCGGCATGCAGGATACCATCTGTTAAATCAGCAGGAAAAAAGAAAACTCATCCTGCTCGTTACCGACGGAGAACCCGCCGACATTGATGAGCAGGATCCTCAGCACCTGCGGTTTGATACCAAAAAAGCCGTGGAACAGCTCTATTCACAGGGGATTCTGACCTATTGCCTTACTCTCGACCCCATGGCTGATGAGTATGTCAAACGTATCTTTGGCGAAAATCACTACACGGTGATTGATCATGTTGACCGTCTTCCCGAACAACTGCCGTTATTATTTGCGAGCCTCACGGGATAGGTGACATGTCGCGTCATCATGATATGCCAGTGCTGGTATCACGTGACGTTGAAATCGAATCCGTTCTCTATAACCTTTGGAGAAGGGCCAGGCTGCACCTTGCTCTGCCAATACGTTTCGCCATCCCGGTCACTGGCAAGATGATCCTGATCGTTGAAGCAGAAAGCTGGATAGTGGTCGATGGAAACCGGAATGATCTGCCGATTCTGGCCTGGGTCGACTTTCAGGACAAGGGGCGAGACAGCCTTCATACCCCTGTTCAATGCACTCTGAACTATTATCATTATCTTGCCAGCCGGATCAGGGTCCTTGCCCTGCAAACTTTACAGGAAGGGTTGGAGAAATCTCTGCATCTTCACTGAGACTGTAACCGGATCAGTTCCGCATAATACACAGCCTTCTTTCTCCTTTCTCAGCTTGTTTCTGGCGGCCTCAGCGCATTGATAATGTTGGCATCTACAATGGTGCCATTGGCAATCTTTATGCCTTGGCCTGAAGGTATTCTCCAACGATATTAAACTGCTGATTAACCAATTCATGTCTTTCCAGAAGGTGACGGAAATTGATAATCGTACTTTTGTTGGGAAGCCGCTCGTATCCATGGTCGATATCTACATAACACCACATGGAGCAGGATTCAGACAAGGCCTGATCATCACCAGAGTCAGAGTAATTGAACCAATGCTGAAAAAAACATATGCGTAGCATTCGCTTAAGATCCGAAGGTCAACGGCTTTTACCTGTCTTGGGATAAATGACTCAATATCCGCACACAGTTGATATCAGAGCACCGCACCATCCAGCTCTAAAAGGAGTCGTTCTCGCCAGCTAGGTATACGATGCGTACAGAGCCGCCTGCTGTAAGCTTTGCTGTTCCATCTAATCAACCTGTTCCAAACAGTGTATGTATTATCACATTTTTTGGGACTAAATCCGGTTTCTTGGATTCGACATGATGCTTGCTGATGAGTCTCGTCAACCTGCAATAGCGTTTTTGTGATACGAGGTACCCATCAACTCATAATTCTTCTTGATCATGGCCTTGATTTCATCCACGTATTCGATACCTCGCTCCGAATAACTCTCTAGCCCTTCCGCAAGGTCAATTGCCTTTGGTTTCACATGCATGGACAAGGCCTGAAATCTCAACTGGCGAAACTTGTGGAATTTTTCATTCCTGTTCAATATTCTCAAGTATGCAGAGACCGAGGCATTGACCGTTTCATAGCTTGCAACTTCATGAGTCAAGCCCTGAGGTCTGTTTTTCGGAACGATGCCACAGCCCTTTTCAAAACACCATATTCCAAAAAGGTTATTCCCCTCTCGTGAAAAACGTGACCTGCCCCATTGAGATTCGTTAGCGGCCTGGGCCAGAGCCAACCGATATGGAACAGGATTGATACGCTTTTCAAGAACGGAAACAACTTTCTTGAGATCATCAGGCTGCATCTTCACACGGTACTTGACTGCCAATTCTTCGAGTGCAAGCGAATCTTGCCGTGTTAGAGTGATTTGACGATACAGTTTCTCCTTGAGGGATATCAGCCTCTTCCTTTCTGCAATAATTTTATCATTTTCAGCCTTAATGACAGGACTCAAAAAGTCAAAGAAGGCCCTCTTTTTCTCTTTGATTGTTTTATATCCTGAAAAATCGGGGACATGCCTTATTTCAGCATCCCTATCTGGGCGAGATTGCGAGATAGTTGTTTCAA
>RFGN01000165.1 GCA_003696645.1 Gammaproteobacteria bacterium
ACCTGCATTGTGCAGTTCCCGATAGGTTTCCGGGATCGCCTGCAGCAACTCATAGATCAGTTCCACAAGATCCCGCCTGTCCTGCTGATCGAAGTTCTGCCCCTTTTCCAGCAGGCGCCTTGCCACGGGATGCTCATTACGAACCGTTTCGGCCAGCCAGCCGATGTGATACCACGTAACCAGGTCGGCAAAAAACTGTTCTCCCAGATAGAGATTGGCGTCCTGATCACGCACATGGACTGCCATGGCATAAAGCCGGCTGTAACAGGGATAACGATGAAGGTTGCGCTCATGATTGAGACGAAATCCGGCCTCCAGAAGATAATGGCGATCATCATCGGAATAGCCATCACTTCTGACCAGACATTCAAGCAGGCGATCAGGGAGGTTGTTCTGTTTGCCGGTCAACCAGGCATTGATCTGATGGGCATAGTCATGGATCTGCACCATCAACGAGGGAACAAAATTGAAGACCGACCTTGCACCCGGCACCCGCCTCAGTATGGCCGCCATATCGGTATAATCCTTCATCGCATGCAGATAGACCCAGGGCAGATGGTAACGCCCGGAATCGGCCTCCCGGTAAAATGGCTGATGCATATGCCAGCAAAAGACGACGGACAGTTTTCCAGACATGATGAAACAGGGTCTAGACGGCGTGCAGGTTCTGACCAAGCATCTCGGGCGTCACCAGCGTTACACCCTTCTCGGATACATAGAATCGCTTGGCGTCTTCCTCGGGATCATAACCGATGGTAGTACCTTCCGGAATGACAGTTCCCTTGTCGATCACACATTTTCGAATACGGCAGTTTCTCTGGATCTCCACCTCAGGCAGGATGACCGAGTCCTTGACCCTGGAGAAGGAGTGAATCCGAACATTGGTAAACAAAATGGAACGTTTGACACGACTGCCGGTAATCAGGCATCCTCCCGATACCAGAGAATCCACCGCCATGCCTCGCCGACCTTCATCATTGAAACTGAACTTGGCGGGAGGCGACTGATCCTGGTAGGTCCAGATCGGCCAGTTATGATCATAGAGATTCAGTTCAGGCTCCAGACCGGCAAGATCGATATTGGCCTCCCAGTAGGCATCCACGGTCCCGACATCCCGCCAGTATTGGGGGGCCCCGGTATTGGCATTGCGAAAGCGGAAGGCTCGTACATTGGCATTGGCAATCGCAGAGGGAATGATGTCGTGGCCAAAATCATGGCTGGATTGAGGGTTTTCATGATCCCTCAAGAGAATGTCTCTGAGAAAATCGGCTGAAAAGACATAGATCCCCATGGAACCCAGTGCAAACTCCGGATTATCCGGCATGGGTTTGGGATGTTCCGGCTTTTCCTCGAACTCTATAATCCGAGCCTCCTCATCGATCTCCATGACCCCAAAGCTTGAGGCTTCCTTCAGTGTTACAGGCAGACAACCGATGGTAATGTCGGCGTTGCTCTCCACATGAGAGGCAATCATCACACCGTAATCCATCTTGTAGATATGATCCCCTGCAAGAATAATGATGTACTTCGGCCGGTGATGGCGGATGATATCCAGGTTCTGATAGACGGCATCGGCGGTGCCTTCATACCAATTATGTCCCAGTCTCTGCTGGGCAGAGAGCACCTCGATGAACTCTCCAAACTGTCCGGACAGAAAGTTCCAACCACGTTGCAGATGACGTTGCAGGGAATGGGATTTGTACTGGGTCAGAACAGCAATGCGGCGAATACCGGAATTGATGCAGTTTGACATGGGAAAATCGATGATACGAAACTTGCCACCGAAGGGGACGGCCGGTTTGGCTCGCCAGTGGGTCAGATGCTTCAATCTGGAACCCTGACCACCGGCCAGCACCAGCGCCAGGGTATCGGCCGTCAGCCTGCTGATATTGCGTTCCATATGTAGACCCTGAACCATCATCTCCCTCGCTTATGTTGATTGATATATCCGATCAACCCATTGGTCGAACTGTCATGATTGGAGCTGACATCACCGGTTTCCAGTTCATGCAGAATCTGCCCGGCCAATTGCTTGCCGAGTTCCACGCCCCATTGGTCAAAGGCATTGATATCCCATAATACACTCAATGCAAAGGTTTTGTGTTCATAAAGTGCAACCAGTCGCCCCAGACTTGCGGGCGTCAACCGTTCAAACAGAAAAGTTGTAGAGGGTCGATTGCCTGCAAAGATCTTGTGAGGAAGCAGCGCTGCAATCTCCTCTTCTGTCATATCCTGTTCGGACAGTTCGGCACGAACCTCGTTCTCACCCTTGCCCTTGAGAAAGGCCTCGGCCTGTGCAACCATATTTGCCAACAGCATATCCTGCTGAACTCCGGGGGCATGCACATTCTGAACCGGCGCAATAAAATCGACCACAACCTTGCTGGTTCCCTGATGAAGCATCTGAAAATAGGCGTGCTGACTGTCCGTGCCAACCCCACCCCATATCACTGGCGAGGTCTGCATTTCAACAGGCAACCCAGTACGGGTTACGGATTTACCCAGACTCTCCATGATCAGCTGTTGAAGAAATGCGGGAAAGAGCCTCAAAGGTTGTGCATAAGGAACGATTGCATGCGATGACAGGCCAAAGAAATTGTGTTCCCAAATATCCAGCAAGGCCAGAATCAGTGGAATATTTTCCTCATCCTCTGCCTGAGAGAAGTGCAGATCCATAACTGCAGCACCTTGCAACAGGGCATTGAAATGTGTCCTTCCTACTGCAAGAAGAATGGGCAAGCCCACTGCACTCCACATCGAATAGCGCCCACCAACCCAGTCCCAAAAACGAAACATGTTTTCCGGATCTATGCCGAACTGCCGAACGGCCTCGGTATTGGTGGAGACGGCCACAAAATGTCTGGCTATATCTTTTTCTGCAAGCCCGGCATTCAGCAACCAGGTCTTGGCCTGCCTGGCATTGGCCATTGTTTCCAATGTTGTGAAGGTCTTCGAGATGACGACAAAAAGGGTCGTTTCTGGATTCAGCCCCTGAAGCGTTCGGCCCAAATGTGAAGGATCAACATTGGAGACACAATGCACCTTCAGTCCAGGCAGGGCAAAATCCTTGAGCGCCTCAATCGCCATGGCAGGCCCCAGATCCGATCCACCAATACCAATGCTGACCACATCCGTGATACGGCGATTGCTCGCCCCTCGCCACTGGCCTGCATGGATTGCCTCGGCAAAGGAGAACATTTGTTGTTGCACCTGACGGACATCCGGCATCACATCCTTGCCATCAACCATAACAGGGGTCTCGCCCTGATGCCGCAGCGCCATGTGCATGGCAGCCCGATGCTCGGTCAGATTGACGCGTTGCCCCTGAAACAACCTATCCCGGAAGCTTGTAAATTCGCATGCGCGAGCAAAATCCATCAGCAAAGACAGGGTTTCCTCGGTAACCGGATGCTTGGAAAAATCAACAAGCAGATCATCCAACTGAAGAGAAAAACGATTGAATCGTTGTGAATCCTGGCTGAAAAGCTCGCTCAGAGACGTATCTTTCAACACCGAAAAATGGGCCTGCAGGGCCTTGATGGCCTTCTTTTTTGACATGAAATGATCTTTTGCAGCTGTGGTATCTGCCTACATGGCAGACGGTAATTTACTCCCCTGCTGTAAATTATATCCAATCCCTACATGGCCGTATAGAATAATTATTGATTCATCCGAGACAATAAACGTATTTTTCACTGACCATGCCTATGCCAACTGCCCAGCCAGCCAGGTCACTCCTGGGTGTTGATACCGGTGGCACCTTCACGGATTTCCTGCATCTCGACTTAACAGGCAAGATCAGGACCCACAAGGTCCTGTCTACCCCGAAATCACCGGAACAGGCCATTGTTCAGGGGATTGCAGAAATGGCCATTGAACCCGGAAGTTTCAACATGATTCATGGCAGCACCGTGGCCACCAATGCCGTGCTTGAAGGGCATTTTTCAAGAACCGCCTACATCACCAATCATGGACTGGCCGATACCCTGATCATCGGCCGTCAGCAACGCCTCCAGCTCTATCACCTGCAACCAGACCCCCCCGATCCGCTGATCGAAGAGGCCCTGCGTCTGGAAATCGGGGGACGTCTGGATGCCTCGGGCCAGTGCATCACTCCCTTGACCGAGGATGACCTGCAGACACTCCTGAAGCAACTAACCATCATTCAACCTGATGCCGTCGCCATCAACCTGCTGTTCTCCTTTCTGAATGACCATCACGAACAAACCATTCGCAAAGGGATTGAACAACACTTCGGCGACCGTATTTTTGTCTCCAGTTCTGCTGATATCCTGCCAGAGTATCGTGAATATGAACGCGGAATTGTGACCTGGCTGAATGCCGCCCTGGGACCGCTTGTGCACCAATATCTGAATCATCTCAGACAGCAGTTGCCCTCGACCCGGATCTCCATCATGCAAAGTTCAGGTAAACTCGCATCCCTCACCCTGGCCGCGCAACGGCCCGTCAACCTGCTTTTGTCAGGGCCTGCAGGTGGGCTGAATGGCGCCCGCCATATGGCCGGTCTTGCCGGCTTTTCCAGGCTGTTGACCTTCGATATGGGCGGAACCTCCACGGATGTATCGCTCATTGATGGAGATATCAGGCTGACATCAGAAGGGTCAATTGACCGTTTTCCGATCAGCATACCGATGGTGGACATGCACACCATCGGCGCCGGTGGGGGATCAATTGCCTATATCGACAGTGGCGGCATGTTGCAGGTTGGTCCCCAATCAGCAGGTGCCTCCCCCGGTCCAGCCTGTTATGGCCTGGGCGGACAGTCACCAACCGTTACCGATGCCAACCTGGTACTTGGTCATTTTCACCCGGATTTTCCACTTGCTAACGGCCTCAGGATTCGCACGGACCTGGCGGAAAGGGCTATACATCCTCTGGCCCAAAAATTGGGCCTCTCATTGGTCGATACGGCAGAAGGTATTCTGCAGATTGCCAATGAACACATGGCCCAGGCCCTGAGGACCATTTCCGTTGAACGCGGCGTTGATCCAAGAAAGTATACCCTGGTTTCATTCGGTGGCGCCGGGGGGCTGCATGTTTGCGACCTGGCCGATGCCATGGGCATGTCCAAGGCACTCGTTCCCGCCTACAGCGGCATTCTTTCTGCCCTGGGAATGTTGGTTACACCACCCGGACAGGAACTTTCCCGAACTGTCATGAAGCCCCTGAAGGATTGTTCAACCGCCATGTTACACGAACAGTTTGACCTGTTGCTCGAAGCGGGTCGGGAACGATTGTTCCAGGATGGTCTCGATCCCGACTCGATTTCAGAGATGCGATCTGTCGACCTGCGTTATCAGGGACAGCATTTTACCCTCAACCTGATATGTCCTCCATCTGCCGATGCCCCAAAACGTCTGCAGGAATCCTTTCATCATGAACATCTTGCCTATTTTGGCCACCGTCTCAATCGTGAGATCGAACTCGTCAACCTTCGTGTCAGCCTGCTGGGAAAACAGGCAGATATTCCCCTGCAGGACCGAGCGGCCAAGGCTACTCTGGCAGAACCTGTTACGATGACCAAATGGCTGAATAGCCAGGAACAAATCCCTGTATACCTGCGCGAGTCACTGGCCCCGGAACAACACCTTGCGGGTCCGGCCATGGTCATGGAAAAGACGGCCACCACTCTGGTTCGAGCTGGCTGGATGGCGAGGTCAGATCGTTTTGGCAATCTAGTTCTACAACGAGCATGAAACTCACTTTCGATATTACCCGTGAAGATCATCTGATTGCCAGAATGACGGCTTTGGCCATTGCCATTCACGTTCTCGAAAGCGCCTTTCCCAGCCCTCTGCCCGGCGTCAAACCCGGTTTGGCCAATATTGTAATCATCCTTGTCTACATGCAGTTCGGATGGCGTATCGCTGCCTGGGTCTCCCTGCTCAGAGTTCTGGTTGGCAGTCTGATCATTGGAACCTTTCTGACACCAACCTTTTTCCTGAGCCTTGCTGGTGCCTTGGGCAGTCTAGGCATCCTGTTGCTGGTTCGTCCCATTCCATTCGGCCCCGTTGGTCTGTGTTTATTGGCTGCTTTGTCGCATATCAGTTGTCAATTTATCGTTGCCTTCCTATTATTCATTCCCAATACCGGCCTGTTTCGGCTGCTTCCCGTATTACTGACATTCGCAACCTTCTTTGGGACAATTAGCGGTATAATTTCAGCCAGAATATGGAAAATGATTGAACAAACCTCGACCGAATCCAATCTGACACACTGATGCAACCTGTAACCCTGCAACCGAAAATTACCGCCCGGGACCGACTGACGATGACCATTATCGTCGCAGTGCTGTTTCATGCCATGCTGATCTTTGGTGTCGTGTTTGAAACCCTGATCAAGAAAGACACACGCAAATCCCTACCTGCTCTGGATATTACACTGGTCGCCCCGGATTCATCCAAACTCCCCAACAAGGCCGACTACCTGGCCCAGGCCAACCAGAACAGCGATCAGGAGAAGCCTCAGGAACACCTTACTCCTGAGGAAAGCGCCAGTCTGAGCAATGCCACCCAGGATAATGCCAGCAGTGAGGCACTCAGCAATCAGGAGGCCTCCCGGGATCCGCTTCAGGGTCAGGAAATCGATGCGGTGGCCACGAAGGAATCCTCCATGTTTGTCCAGAAATCAAGTGTTCTCGAACAAAAACATGATCTGATCTCGGATAGCCTGGACTTTGTCAAGAAACAGAGTGAGGCCAGAGACCCGAACAAGAAACTGACGCACAAATACATCAATGTACGAAGCAAACGTGACGTCGAGGCCGCCTACTGGGCCAAATGGTCCAAACACATAGAAACGGTCGGTAACGCCAATATTTCAGATGAAGTCTTTCTCAAAAACCTTTCGGGGGATGTCAAGACCGATATCTCCCTGAATCCAGATGGTTCGGTGTACGACTTCAAGATCGTGTCGTCGGATAATCCGCTTCTGACAGAAGAAGTCAAGAAGATCATCAGACTTGCAGCCCCGTTTGAACCCATATCAAAAGAGGTGATGGGAGGAGCAGATATCCTGCATATTGAACGCATCTGGAGGTTCGGAGAATGAACAACGGCTCCTCCGATGACTTTCCCAGCCTGACCAACCAATTTCTGATCGCCATGCCCGGGATGGGGGATCCACGTTTCCAGCATACTGTTACCTACATCTGTGAGCACAACGAGCAAGGAGCAATGGGAATCATCATCAACCATCCACTTGACCTCAAATTGCTCGACCTTCTGCAGGATTCAGAAGTCAAGCAGATCGAGATTCCACCGGATGTGGATGTCAATCAGCCTATCTTTCTGGGTGGTCCAGTACAACAGGACCGGGGATTTGTTGTTCACGATGCTTCCGGCAAATGGGAATCCACTCTTGCAGTGACAGACCAAATCTGTGTTACCACATCCAGAGATATCATTCGGGCCATACTGCAGGGAAAGGGGCCAAAAAGGACCCTGATAGCCATCGGGTATGCCGGCTGGGGACCCAATCAGCTGGAAGAGGAGATCATGCATAATTCATGGCTGACTGTACCAGCAGATCAAAAAATACTTTTTGAAATGGACAGCAGTCGTCGCTGGCAGGCTGCTGCAGAGGCATCTGGGGTAGACATTACCCATTTGACGGCACCCGCCGGCCATGCCTGAGCGATCGGAAACTGTCCTGATGGGCATTGACTTCGGATTGAAGAAAACCGGAATCGCCATAGGTCAGACCATATCCTGTACTGCCAATCCACTCGACATTCTGCCCTCCAAGCCCGTTCACCTCTTCTGGGAAGGATTGCAAAACCTGGTGCGGCAATGGCGACCGGATGCATTTGTCCTTGGTGTCCCCCGTTCAGGTCTGGAGCGCAAGCATCCACTGATTCCGGGTATCATCAGGCTGAGCCGTCGGCTGCAACAGGAATACCGAAAGCCAGTCTACCTGGTTGATGAACAGCTCACCTCGCACGAAGCCGCACAACAACTGTCTCCAAAGCAGAAAAAGGCCCTGCTCCGCAAACAGTTTGCACTTGACAGTATCGCCGCAAAAATTATCCTTGAAACCTGGCTCAAGAATCCGCACAATCATCTGCAACTTGATGAGCTGGAAAAGTCATTGTGAGTCCGCTGCCAGACCCCCATACACTCCTGAAAAAAATCACCCAGGAAACGCGTACCTTTCTGGACAGGCATCATATCAATGATCCGCACATGGTGGGCATCCACACCGGTGGAAGCTGGGTGGCACAGGCCTTGCACCAGGCATTGTCACTGAAACAGGAACTGGGCACCCTGGATATCTCGTTCTACCGCGACGACTATACCCGCATCGGCCTCAACCCCCAGGTCAAACCTTCACATCTTCCATTTGTTGTAGAAGACCGTGACATTCTTCTGGTCGACGATGTACTGCATACCGGGCGAACCATCCGTGCCGCGCTCAATGAACTGTTCGATTATGGTCGCCCTCGCAGTATCCATCTGATTGTCCTGCTCGACCGTTCCGGGCGTGAACTGCCCATTCAGGCCGACGTCAGTGGCCAACACCTGTCACTGAGACCTGACCAACATATCAAGCTTCAGGGTCCAGAACCCTTGCAATTCATCTTCTCGGAAGACTGCTGATGCGCCCAGATATTCAACTCGACAGTGATGGCGGATTGCACCATTTTCTGACCCTGGAAGGACTTACCGCAACACAGTTATCCTCCATTCTTGACACGGCAGAATCCTTCTACCCCCTGGCAGGGCAATCTGTTCGCAAGGTTCCACTTCTGCGCGGCAAGACCATCGTCAACCTCTTTTTCGAGAACAGTACACGCACTCGTACCACCTTCGAGGTTGCAGCCAAAAAGCTGTCTGCGGATGTCATCAATTTCAATCTCGCAACCTCCGCCACTTCCAAGGGTGAATCCCTGCTTGACACCTTGAAAACCCTCGAGGCTATGCAGGCAGACATGTTTGTGGTACGCCATCAGCAAAGTGGGGCTGCCCATTTTATTGCCCGTCATGTAGCACCGCATGTCAGCGTAATCAATGCTGGCGATGGTCGACATGCACACCCGACTCAGGCCATGCTGGACATGCTCACGATCCGCCATCACAAGGGAGCACAATTCGAACGCCTGAAGATTGCTATCATCGGTGATATCCTGCATTCCAGGGTTGCCCGCTCACTGATTCATGGCCTCAATATCCTGGGGGTCGGTCAACTGCGTGTCGTGGCACCGGATACCCTTCTCCCCAATGATATCGAAACCTTGGGAGTCCATCCCTTTAACCGGGTTGAGCAGGGGATCAAGGATGTCGACGTCATTATCATGCTGCGTCTGCAAAAGGAACGCATGCAACATGCCATGCTTTCAAATGAGCATGAATATTTTCGTCTCTATGGACTCACGGAAAAAAGACTGACCTTGGCCAAACCGGATGTTATTGTCATGCATCCTGGCCCCATCAATCGGGGCGTGGAGCTGGACTCCGTGGTGGCTGATGGCCCTCATTCCGTCATTCTTGATCAGGTCAGTCATGGCATTGCCACACGTATGGCCATCATGGCGATGACACTCGGATATAAACCGGATCGGGTTGTCGGATGAAGATCTCCATCATCAATGGCCAAATCCTGAACCCTGTCACCAGGACACGGGAAACAACCGACCTGCATATTGCCGAAGGCAAGATCGTTGGCCGGGAAAGCTGCCCGGAAGGATTCATTCCAGACCTGACGCTTGATGCCAAGAATAAATGGATTTTGCCAGGCCTGACCGATCTGCAGGCTCGATGTCGGGAACCAGGGCATGAGCACAAGGGAACACTGTCCTCGGAAACTCATGCTGCAGCAGCAAATGGTGTCACAACACTCTGCTGCCCTCCAGACACCCTTCCGATCATTGACAGCCCCTCCGTGGCCAACCTGATTCAACAAAAGGCCCGAGAGGCCGGCAAGGCCGAAGTTCTTCCAATCGGCGCCCTCACCACCGGATTGAACGGAACACATCTGAGTGAAATGGAGGCATTGTTGTCTGCGGGTTGCATTGGTGTTTCAAATGCCTCACAACCGATAGAAAACCTGCAGATCCTCTATCAGGCCATGCAATATGCCCATACCTTCGGGCTTCCTATTTTTGTACAACCCTGTGAAACAACTCTGGCACGACACGGTTCCGCGCACCAGGGGCCGGTCAGCACCCGTCTGGGACTCAGAGGCATACCGGCATGCGCAGAAACCATCGCCATTGCCACGATGCTTGAGCTTGCCGAGGCGACCGGGGTCACAGTACATTTTGGACAAATCAGTACTGCCAAAGGTGTCGAGATGTTGCATCAGGCAAAACAACGTGGACTACCCATCAGCTTTGATATTGCCATGCATCAACTGTTCCTGATCGACAATGATCTGCTGGACTTCAATGCCAACTGCCATGTTCTCCCCCCTCTGCGAAGCCAGCAGGATCGCAATGCGCTACGCCATGCCGTCAAGCAGGGTTGGGTCGATACCTTGTGTTCCGATCACCAACCTCATGAAGCCGAGGCCAAACTGGCCCCCTTCGCCGCAACCGAACCCGGCATCTCTTCGCTGGATACCCTTTTGCCTCTGGCCATCCGACTTGCTGAAGAGCTCGACATCGACTTTGATCAAATACTGCCGCTTCTCACCTTGGGGCCTGCCCGGATTCTCGACAGGGAGGAAATGGCTTTCGAGGCCGGCCAGAAGGCCAACCTCGCCCTGGTCGATCCGGACCATGTCTGGAACCTGACGTGTGAAGGCATGGCCAGCCAGGGCAAGAACTCACCTTTTTTGGGCTGGGAGTTTACCGGTCAGGTCACTCATACCCTGCTTGAAGGTCATATCGTCTTTCAAAGAGATCCGGCAGCCAAATGATTCATCCGGCACATCGACAGAGTATCGCACTGGAACCAGCGCAAATTCTTTCTCATGCGGCAGGCCCTGATCAACAGTATATTCTGACTCTGCATACCCCACGCTGTGCAGAAAAGGCCCTGCCTGGCAGCTTCGTTCATCTGACCGTCAGTGACAGTGTCCCCATGCGTCGTCCCCTGTCCATCATGCGCACTCATGCCGAGGAGGGTTGGATCGAGCTGCTCTACAAGGTGGTTGGAAAAGGTACAGAGGAACTTTCAAGACGGAAGCCAGGTGAATATCTGAGTGTTCTTGGTCCCATTGGACAACCCTTTATATTGCATGAATCAAGGCCTGCTCCCCTATTGATCGGTGGAGGGGTCGGCATTCCCCCCATGATATTCATTGCCGATTCGATTCAAAAACAACACCGCCAACACAAACCGGTTGTCCTGCTGGGTTCTGAATCCCCATTCCCACTGGAAACTCGGGTTTCTGAAAAAGCCCTGACCGGTATTCCAGATCATGTCAATCATGGATTGACCCTGATTGAGAAAATGGGCTTTGTCAGTCGTCTGGCCAGCCTGCAATCCTTTGAGGGCTGTCTGCAGGGCTATGTCACGGAACTGGCGGAATTCTGGTTGAACAGTCTGGACGAAGCAGCATTGAACCAGGTCGAGATCTTCAGTTGCGGCCCTCACCCCATGCTGGAGGCTGTTGCCCGGCTGGCAGAAAAATACCACCTCCCCTGCCAGGTTTCACTCGAAGAATACATGGCATGCGCCGTGGGTGGCTGTGCCGGCTGCGTGGTGGAAGTCAAAACCGACGAAGGCCCAGCGATGAAGCGGGTCTGTGTCGATGGGCCAGTCTTCGAGGCATCCCAGGTTTTCTAACCCGAGAGGATTAAATATGTATATCGCAATGAACCGTTTTCTGATTACCTCCGGTATGGAGGACACCTTCATTGAACAGTGGAAGAATCGCAATTCCTATCTGGATGAGGTCCCCGGCTTCAGGGAATTTCACCTGTTACACGGCCCAGAGACCGAGGATGGCACTGTGTTTATCTCCCACTCTACCTGGGACTCCGAACAGGCCTTCATCGACTGGACTCATTCCGAGGCCTTCAAAAAAGCGCATGCCGAAGCCGGAAAGAAACAGCATGATGGACCCTGCCTGTTTCAGAGACCGCCAAAACTGGAAACCTTTCAAGCAGTGATATGAGCCTTTATCAGTGCAAACAGTGTTACAAATCCTTCAATACCCTTAGTCGTCTGTGCCCATTCTGTGGCACGCCTCGTCAACATCCTGTAACCCAAAAACAAGCAACCTGCCCTCGTTGCAATATTCCACTCGATACTGTGAAGGTCCAGGACTCTACTCTGGATATCTGCTCCAAATGTCGTGGCACTTGGCTGGATAT
>RFGN01000005.1 GCA_003696645.1 Gammaproteobacteria bacterium
GCAAACTGTCATTGAGACAACCCTGGGCCTGATCAAAATCACCCTGAAAGAGATGGTTCGTACCCACCACATTCAAGGCATCCGTCTCGCCGATTTTATCGCCCAGATGCCGAAACAATTCCAGTCCAAGATTGGCCAGGCGTTTGGATACTTCCAGGTCTGTATCTGATGCAGCAAATGATTTATACAGAAAAAGATTGGCCTGTTCTGCCGTCGTGTCCCAACCGGCTTGAACTGCTCGATCCAGCACGTGTTGACTCTGAGCTAGCAGATTTTCTTTTCGCTCTGAATCGGGAGCAAAATTAGATTCCCAGGTCAGAACACGTGACCACACAACGAGACACGCTGCATCCTCAGCCTCCTGCTGGGCAACAATTCTCGCCAGGCCCTCTGCGGCCAGCCGGCAGGCGTTCTGAGCATCCATCAAACGCCCTTCCCGATAATAAAAATTGCACAGGCTGTCCAATCCCTGTGCCAGTAAATGGCTGTTCCCCTCGGCCGTTGCCCAGCGCCAGGCGCGTTGGATATTATCAATTTCAACGCGTACTTCCCTGACAACGTCAAGTTGTCTCGGTCTACGCCAATCGGATTCACGTTCATGAAGATAATTGCAAAAAAATGTGCTGTGCTTTTTGCGCACTTCTCGTTCGTGAGCGGGATCGGCGTGCAATTTTCCGGCGCCATATTGGCGCAGCAACTCATGAATGTGATAGCGGTCTCGCTGCCGGTCGTAAGAGAGCCAGGATTGATTAGCCAATATGATCAGGAGAGGCAGCGAAGCATCGGCCACGGTCACGGCCGTTTCCCGTGTGAAGCCGCCGTTAAATATGGTCAGTTCCTGAAAAGTACGCTGCTGTTCAGAAGTCAGCCTGCGCCAGGAGGCATCAAGCGCCGCCGCTATACTCTTGTGCCGTTGGGGGACATCATGGTGTTCTGTCGCCAGAAACTTCATACTCTGCTCAATTTCAGCAGCGATTTCTGACAAAGGCAGCGAGCCGGCCCAGGAAGCTGCCAGTTCCAACCCTAATGGCATCCCCTCAACCAACTGGCAGATGCGCTGGAGATGCTCTCCGTCTCCTTTCAGAAGCTGGAAATCAGGCATGACGCTGCGCCGGGCGGCTTGCAAGAACAGGCTGGCAGCCGGGCTTTCTGTTGTGGCTGCCGGGGTTTGGGCCAATGCCAGGCCTTGAATCGGGAAGAGTTGTTCGCCGCGCATCTGCAGCCGCTCACGTGAGGTAATCAACAGCGTTATACCTGCCGACCGGCTGCTGATTTCCGCCAGGAGCGTCCGCCCCTCCAGGATGTGTTCAAAGTTATCCATGATTAGAAGCATCCGCTTCTGCCGCAGGTAATTGAGAAGCTGCTCCGATTCCTCCCCTGAACCTTGAAATTGAAAGCCAATCGCGGCGGCCAGCGATGCCACGAGATCATCCGCTGATTCAAGCGGAGCCAGGGAGACAAAATAAACGCCATCGGGAAAATGGGATGGCAGCCCAAATTCCCGACCTGCCGCTTCCAGGGCCAGGCGCGTCTTACCCATGCCTCCTGGCCCGGTGATGGTGATGATGCGCACCTGGGGATCGGCGACCAGGGTGGATAACGAGTCTAGTTCTGCTTCACGGCCGACAAAGGGTGTCGCGGCTGCTGGCAAATTGTGCAAGAGGCGAGTGGGGGAATCTGGTAAACCTTGCCGGTTATTGTCTGCTGTCAGGGATTCATTCCCATTTCCTGCCCCTAATGTTTCATCACGTATTTGCTCAAACAGCGATGTGGTATCGGCGGCAGGGGGCACCCCCAGTTCATCAGCCAGAATTTGGGAGCAGGTTTCATACTGCTTTAAGGCCGCACTGCGTTGGCCGGACAGGGCCAGAAGCCGGATCAGCTCCCGGTGACTGCTTTCGTGCCAGGGTTCGATGTCCAGTAATTGTCGGGTGTAGGAAACGGCCGTTTCAAATTCCCGCGCTTCTGCAAAATGAGCCGCCAGGGATTGAATTGTTTCTAAGGCCATCTCCCTTAAGCGGGCGCGCTGCCCCAGTACCCACCGCTCAAACACCGGCGCATCGGGCAAGAAAAATTGTGACAAAAAATCGCCCTCATAGAGCACGGCAGCCTTTTGTAACCGATCCTTGTTCATCTTGTCAGCAGCCTGCTCCTCAAATTGGGCAACATCAACCAGGATAGGAGTATCTGGGTTAATGCCTACCGTTTGCCGGGTTGCGATCAAACTGTCCGGCGCTATTTTCCTGATCCCGGTCAACGTCCGGCGCAGGCTGGCACGGGCATTCTCCTCGGGCGATTCCGGCCACAACAAACCGGCCAAGGCTGCGCGTGAGTGGATTTGGCCGGTCACCGCCAGATAACAGAGCAGGGCTTTCCCTTTTTCCGAATTGAAATCAAGCAGACGGCCGTCGCCCCGGCTGAGTTTGAGGCCCCCAAAAAACCTCATTTCGAGCTTCATCAAATAAAACTCCTGATAGATTCACAATAAAAGATCGGTGGATTCACGATGAGACGCTATTGTGTGGATACAACGCATTATAGCAAAGAAAATGGTTTGCAAAGTTTGTCCATCATCTTGCCTTAACCAAATTCCAACAAAGTTTTAGGCAATGGGTGCCTTTAACTGTCATGGACAAACAAATATTCTCATCCCAAAAAGGAGGCGGTAATGAGAAAAGTCAATGGTTTATATGTAGTTATACTTTTAGTTTTTTGGTCTCTGAGTGCTTGCCAGTCTTCTCCAGAGCCAGTGGGAAGCACTTCCCAGGTAGATCCACCGGAAGCTGAACCCACTGAAGAACCAACCGTTGCTGTACCCACTGAAGAACCAACCGTTTCGGTTGTTGAAGAACCAACAGCAACTGCGGCTGTAGAAGAAGTAATGGAAGAGCCAACTACTGAGGGAGAAATGGCCAAAAGTGAAGCTGACCTCTCCGAAACACCGGAATCTGCGGCCACGCCGGAGGACATGATTGCCAATGCCATGAGCGCCGCACCGGCCCCGATTGCCGCGGAGGCAACTATCCTCGGTTATCCAGAGGAAGGACGGGGGAACTGGCCAGAAGAGCCAGCACCGGAACTGGTCGAGTTACGCGCTGGCACCAACGGATGGACCTGTATCGTCGACATTCCCGACACGCCGGGCAACGATCCCATGTGCCTAAACGAGACCTATCTGGAAGTGTTCATGTCTAGCCTTACGTTGACCGACGCACCCTCCACCGGCATTGGGTTTGGCTACATGCTTCAGGGCGGCGGGCCGGTCGGCAGCCCACCCCATATAATGGTCTTCGCGCCCGAAAGCAATGACAGCATCGGTGCATTCGGCACGGAGCCGGGACCTATGCCGTGGATCATGTTCCCAGAGACCTCGCAGCAACATCTCATGGTGCTGCTGCCACCACCAGCAGAAGCGGTGGCCGCTGAGGAGGATAAGATCGCCAATGCCATGAGCGCCGCACCGGCCCCGATTGCCGCGGAGGCGACTATCCTTGGTTATCCAGAGGAAGGACGGGGGAACTGGCCAGAAGAGCCAGCACCGGAACTGGTCGAGTTACGCGCTGGCACCAACGGCTGGACCTGTATCGTTGACATTCCCGACACGCCGGGCAACGATCCCATGTGCCTGAACGAAACCTATCTGGAAGTGTTCATGTCTAGCCTTACGTTGACCGACGCCCCCTCCACTGGCATTGGGTTCGGTTACATGCTTCAGGGCGGCGGGCCGGTCGGCAGCCCGCCCCATATGATGGTCTTCGTACCTGAAAGTAATGAAAGCCTTGTCGCCTTTGGTACTGAACCAGGCCCATTCCCGTGGATTATGTTTGCTGAAACTCCAAGCCAGCATCTGATGGTTCTGGCCCGTTAAAGATACGGTAAGCTGGCTGCGAATCTCTCACAGGTTTGAGGCGGTGGTGTCATGAACACCATCGCCTCTTTCCAGAGAATAGTGTATTTCGGCCAATCCAATCGGGTGTGAAAACCAATGCAGACCTACCGCGCTTTTTTACTGTCCTGCTGGCAAGAGGAAACGGCCGTTTCTTCTCCCCAAAAATGGCGCTTTCGTCTGGAAGAACCTCGCACCGGCGAACAGCACGGTTTTACCAGCCTGGCGGAGGTGATGGCTTTTGTGCAGGCGAGATTGAAAGAAGCTGGTGGTGATGAAGGAAACGGCCGTTCTTCAACCCCGTAATAGAATTTCCGATAATGCAAATATTTTTCTGTAAAAAGTGTATATATCAGCGAAGTGGCCACACCAAACACCTGGACAATGCCATCCGGCAGGCAAATGGCACAATGCAGTCGCCCCAACCCCATCACCAGCCACGCCTACACCGGCCAGCGGGAGAAGATGGACATTGGCCTGTACTATTACAATGCCCGATACTATGCCCCCACCACCCTGCTTTCCCTCCGCGGCGCGTAACCGCGCCAATGGAGTGAATTCAAC
>RFGN01000166.1 GCA_003696645.1 Gammaproteobacteria bacterium
TGCTCAAACAGATCATGGATGGCAAGGCCCTGTATGTTCGTTTGGAGGAAATTCCCGACAAGCCAGATTATATTGATACACTTACGGGCAAAACCATTTACAAGCTTTTTCCGGCTCAGCTTCCGGATGTCTTCCTTCGGAAAATAGACGGGAAATGGTATTATTCTCCGGAGACTGTTGCCGCCATTCCGGCATTGCACAAGGAGGTGTACCCCTGGGGCACCGATGCGCTCATCAAATGGCTTCCGGTGGAGCGGCAAGGCAGTTTTCTCGGGCTTCAGGCCTGGCAGTGGATTGGCCTGGTCATTCTGATATTTCTAACCCTCGCTTCGTTTTTCGTTGTTTCCAGGGTGATGCGACCGGTAGTCAGGTTTGCCGCCCGGTCCAGGTACTCCAACTTGCTTGAGGACAAAGGAAAACTGTTTGTCATTGCCAACCGGTCTGCATTGCTGGTAGTTGGCTGGGGGTTGATGAAGCTGCTGCCAGCTTTGCAATTGCCTATAGTGGTCATGGTTTGGTTGATGCGGGGCATTGAAATAGCATTGGTGGTGCTGCTGGCCATGCTCTTGTTTTCCATTCTTGAAATCATCCGGATTTATGCTTTCCGCTATGCCTTGTCCACCGAAAACAAGCTGGACGAACAGTTACTTCCCATCCTATACCGCTCTGCTCAAATTATTGTAGGGGTTGGTGCCATCATCTACATCCTCAGCCTGCTGGAGGTCAATGTCACAGCGCTCATTGCCGGGGTGTCCATCGGTGGTTTGGCACTGGCCCTTGCCGCCCAGGACACCGTGAAGAACCTCATTGGCTCGGCCATGATCTTCTTCGATAAACCCTTTCAGATCGGCGATTGGATTGTGATGAGCGGCATCGAGGGTGAAGTGGTGGAAGTGGGATTCCGTTCCACCCGGGTGCAAACCGTTGACAGCAGCATCGTGTCCATACCCAACAACGAAATTTCCACGTCTGCCATCACCAACATGGGCGTGCGCCGCTACCGCATGTTCAAGGCCATGTTGGGTGTCACCTACGATACGCCTCCGGCCTTGTTGGAGGCATTTGTTGATGGCCTTCGCCAACTTATCGAGTTGCATCCTCTGACCAAAAAGGACAACTACCTGGTCTATTTTCACTCATTTGGAGATTCTTCGCTCAACATTTACTTCCGCACCCACCTGGGAGTGGCGACCTTCAAAGAGGAATTGCAGGAACGTGAAAAACTGGCCCTCGGCATTCTGGAACTGGCCAACAAGCTTGGCGTCCGCTTTGCCTTCCCCACACAGACCATTTTCGTGGAAGAGTTCCCCGGCAATGGAAATACCACCCCGAATTACGATATTGACCCCGCAAACATGGAGGCCAAAACCAAAGAACAACTGGAGAAGTGGAAA
>RFGN01000167.1 GCA_003696645.1 Gammaproteobacteria bacterium
ATCATAAGGATGTCTAGATAGCACGATGATGTAATCATGTTGTTCCTTCTTGGCCCTTTGAGGATCTGAGTTGAACACTTTTCTGGCTTCGTCGGATAAGAACTTGCTGATTTTGACCATCCTCTTGGGATACTTGGGATCCCTTACAAGACCCTTCAGGTAATCAACCAGTTCCAGCCCTTGCTCGTCCAGTTCCTTCTGGATGATCTCAGGAACCTCGATCTCTGTTTCCTTCTGGAAAGGTATGTAGAGACGGAATCGTCTCCTGTCCCCCTCGTAAGGGAGCTTCTTGAACAATTCCTCATGGGTGTCTGGGTTCCAGCACAACCGAAGTGGACGATACTGAGACGGTTTGAGGGCTTCTAAGAGGTCGATCAGCTTCATACGTGTATTTAGGGATTAGCCGCCTTCTCCATGTAATCTCAATCAATTCAATAGCATAAATACTATTGACATGACTGGTAACGAGCTTGCAATCATTCTTCAAAATGCCAATTCGACAAAAACGACCATTCCACCGTCCATCATAGTTGACGGGAGATGGCGGGCGCCCTATGTATTCTTCTACCGTGACACAACAGGGACGTGGCATGCAGGTATCGTCATCAACAAATCCCGCCGGATCATCTACCTGTATGATCTCATGGCGCTTGCTCCGCCTATCAGGGACGAACTGCTGAAGATCGCCCATGAATGGTTCTGGACAACCGAAGGAAAGATCCCTATTAACATCTTCATGGGAACCGATTACATGGAACGGTTTGATGTTGCGAAGAAGGGGATCCCCATCAAGATCATCGAGTCATCATATGGCATGTGCTTCTCGATGGCGAACCTCCAAAAAAGAACCAAGAAGACGAAGATCAATCTGGAAGGGTGAGTATGGCACCGAAGTTGGCATTGCTGGATCCTATTGACCTCGACAACGAGATCGTAGAAGGATTCGGAAGAATATACGTGGCGCCAGACGGAACAATCCTGCCATCTGTGACAACCATCTTGGGAAGTTTCCCGAAACCGGCATTGGAACGATGGCGGGAGCGACTGGGCGAGGAAGAAGCAAATCGACAATCCAAATATGCAACAGATATCGGAACCTTCATGCACGACACCCTTGAGCACTGGATACAAGGGAAGCAGTATCGTGATCCAGAAACGGTAGAGGAACGCATCGGCTTACAGATGGCGCGTGCCATGAAGCAACGTGGTTGGACAGGCATCGATGAAATCCACCTCAT
>RFGN01000022.1 GCA_003696645.1 Gammaproteobacteria bacterium
CAGGCCGGGGCCAACCAGATCAATATGTCTGCCATCCTGTTGGGGCAGAAGTGTGGGGTCTGTCATGGCAAGGTCTCCTTCCCGATTGAGACCAAGACCTGCAAGAAGTGTCATTCCAAGCCCAAACCGGCCAACTGGAAACCCCCTTTGAGCCAGGCAACCCTCAGCAAACCCTGGAAATAGAACCTGAAAAGGCCATGACCGCAAGCGGCATGGCCTTTTTTACGCCTTGACGTGAACCGCAAGCCCTAACAGTAATCAAATCCATCATGATGAGAACAAAGTACCTTGTGATCCTGCTCGGATGCCTGCTGAGCTGGCAGGCGACTCTTTTTGCTGAAGTGGTCACTGCAACCGATGAGCCCAAGATCTTTAGGATCGGGGTGACCAAGAAGGATGAAACCCATCCGTTTTACGGCAAGGGCGCCCAGATGGGCTTTACCGTGGATGGCGAACAGGGCAAACCCATTGTTCTGACTCGGGGGGTGACCTACAAGTTTGATGTGGAAACCAATGTCAAGCATGATTTCTATTTCTCCACCAGTCCTGCTGGCTGGGGAGCCGGAACGGTCACCGATGGCATTAAGGGGCAGTTTACCTATCGAGGAACGGTTCGTGTGACGCCCAGCGACAAGACTCCGGATATCATCTATTACGGTTGCAGAAATCACAAGTTCATGGGTGGCAAGGTCTATATCGCCAACAAGGGTGACAAGATCAATGTGGTCAAGGAAAAACCGGATCCGTCACTTGTGAAGAAGAAAACCGAGATCACGGAACGACAGGTCAGGAATCGCCTGATGTATGCCGACATGATCTTGAAAATGTCGAAAAGTGATCCGGCCATGATTGATCAGGCCAAGATGCTGCTGCAACGGGCAAGAGAGCAGCTCAGAAAGGATCAGCGTGAAGAGGCCATGACCAGTGCGCGCGTGGCCATAGCTCTGTTGAAAGGCAAGAAGGTGGAACGCAAGGCGAGTGATTCTGAACAGAAAAAGCACTATGAGGTGGCCCTTGAGAATCTCAAGCGTTTTGAGGCCTCCTATCTTAAACAGAGTGAAAAACTCAAGAAGAATGGTGGTCTGGATCAGAAGAAGTTCGATCAATTGAAGCAGGATGCCAAGGACCTGGAACGCCAGGAGAAATTTGATGAGGCTACCAAAAAGCTGACCGAAGCACGGCAGATGTTGACCCTGGCCCTGTCCGAGATGCTCAAGGGCAAGGCGATTACCGATGAACGTGAATTCAGTGATCCCAAGGTTTCCTTCAAGTATGATCTGGATCGCTACAAGGGCTATGAAGAGTTGATTCCGGTCGGTATCGAGATGAAAAAACCGAGCCCTGCAATGGAAAAGATGATGCGGATGCAGGTGGATAAATCCAGAAGAACGCTTGAAGAGGCCAAGAGAAGAGCCAATAACGGCAACTATAATGATGCCAATATCCTGGTCAATCAGGCTATTGGTGAGATCCGTCGTGCGTTGCGTCTTATCGGTGTACGCTAGTCGAGAACTTTACAGATCACTGGAATAATGAAAAGAATAATAATATCGATTTTTGGAGTACTGTGTATCACAATAAATAGCGGTGAAATGGCATTGGCTCAGTCAGCTGGAGGCGTCGGTCCTGAAACATCTCCCTTGCAGGGTGGGATCTTTGATAGATTCAAGAAGGATGAAGATCGATCTTTTTTCTGGAACAGGGGGTCGCATTTCCAGACAGAAAATGAGGCGGTTCCCGTCGGGGAAGATGGCATTCATGATCCTGCTGTCGGCTCCATGAATATCCTGCAGGAGCCCTCACAGGCCATGAAAGGTTTTCCACGGGATCGCAGCGGGGTGATCGATTGGGTCAAGGTTCTGGATCAGGGGTTGATCAATCCACGCATGACCAAGGACGGAGTAACCGGGCTGGAATCAGGCATGTTTGTGGCCGATTTTGATGTGATCTTGACCGATACCGCCTCAATGCCGAATGTGCGGTTTCCACATCGTCCCCATACCATGTGGTTGACCTGCAGTAATTGTCATCCTGCGATCTTTATCCCCAAGGCGGGCTCCAATCCAATCAGCATGTCTGCGATCATCCGTGGGCAGTATTGTGGGGTCTGTCATGGCAAGGTGGCCTTTCCGCCTACGAAAAATTGTGGACGATGCCATTCTGTACCCCAATCATCGATCAGGAAAAAACTGGGTATAAAGAAATATCGTAACAGGTAAAGACCAGGCAGGAGAGATGAGGAAATTTTTATTGGGTTCTATGGTTGTTTTCTTGAGCGCCTGCGCACAATTCAAATCAGGCAGTGAGACGGCAACGATAGAATCACGCATCGCAACGGCCAATGAGCAGTCTCGTCAGTTTCCCGTCAATGAATGGCGTGAAATCCGCCAGGTATTCCATGAAGGAAATACA
>RFGN01000168.1 GCA_003696645.1 Gammaproteobacteria bacterium
CAAACTGACGCATGGACTTTTTGCACAGTTTCAGTGCCTTGTGCAGATTTCCACGATTCATTTGTGTCTGTATGGCCTGTTTGGCCCCTTCAGCGGAGTGCATGGACATTCAATCAGCCTCTGAACTGTGGTTTAATGGCGTGTCATGGGTGAATTGCCTGATCATAACAGGCATGAGATACTAACATATTCAAAGTTTTTTATTGAGATTGAGGATTGAATGAAGGCAAAAGACCAACGCCTGAAAGAATTGCGTGAAAAGATTCATGAAATAGAACCCGATGAGGCCCTTGCCCTGCAGAAAGAGGGGGCGGTTTTACTCGATGTCCGGGAGATGGATGAAGTGGCTCAGGGGAGTCCTGAAGGTAGCGTTCGAATCACCCGTGGTTTTTTGGAACTCCGCGTTGAGGATGCCATTCCGGAGAAGGACCGCAAGATCATGACCCTGTGCGCCGGAGGAGTGCGTTCCCTTTTCGCAGCCGAGGCCTTGCAAACTCTGGGTTATACCGATGTCCATTCGATAACTGGAGGCTTCAGTCGCTGGAAAAACAAGGGGTTGCCCTTTGAGGTTCCACGAATGCTGGATGATGATGCCCGTGAACGCTATGCACGACACCTGGTCATGCCGGATGTGGGAGAAGAGGGCCAGCTAAAACTGCTGGATGCCAAGGTCTTGTTGATCGGTACAGGAGGGTTGGGCTCGCCTTCCGCCCTGTATCTGGCCGCTGCAGGGGTTGGAACCATCGGTCTGGTGGATCATGATGTCGTGGATCGAAGCAACTTGCAACGCCAGATCACGCACACCGAGGACAGCATCGGCGTACCCAAGGTTGAATCTGCACGCGCCAGAATCCATGCTCTGAACCCCCGAATCAATGTGAATGTGCACGAGACCTATCTGAACAGTGACAACGTGGACGAACTGTTTTCCGGTTATGACATCATCGTCGATGGCTCTGATAATCTCGCCACCCGTTATCTGGTCAGTGACGCATGCGTCAAACATGGACTACCCAATATCCATGCCGCTGTCTACCAGTTCGAAGGGCAAATCACGGTATTCTGGCCTGGCTACGAAAAACATCAGGGGCCTTGCTATCGCTGCCTTTTTCCTGAACCTCCTTCAGCTGATGCAGCACCCTCCTGCGCCCAGGCTGGTGTGCTTGGCGTGCTTCCTGGCGTTATGGGATTGTTGCAGGCCGTGGAAACCATCAAGATTATCCTGGGTATCGGCGAACCATTGGTCGGCAAGATGCTGTATTACAATGCCCTGTATACGCAGTTCCATGAACTCAAGATTGCCCGCAAACCGGACTGCAAGATCTGTGGCGACCATGGCAACCCGCAAGGAGACTATGAGGACTATGAACAGGTCTGCGCCTCGGAAACAAACTGATTTCGTCGCTGCAATCATATCCTGATCGATCGAAACGGATACATGCTCAATCAAAAAAGGGATGTCTGAAGCCATTCGTCAAAAACTGATACCTCCTCTCCAGGAAAAAAGGGTATTGCTGCATTCCTGCTGCGCCCCCTGCTCGGGAGAGGTCATGGAGGCCATGCTCGAATCTGATATCCAGCTGGAGGTCTTTTTCTACAACCCCAATATCCATCCAGACAAGGAATACCTGCTGCGCAAGGATGAAAACATGCGTTTTGCCGAGCAGATGGGTATCCCTTTCTTCGATGCCGATTATGACACCGACAACTGGTTCGATCGCGTCAAGGGCCTTGAGTGGGAGCCTGAGCGTGGCGAGCGCTGCACGGTATGCTTTGACATGAGATTCGAGCGAACGGCCTTGTATGCCCATGAGAATGGTTATCGGGTCTTTACCAGCTCTCTGGGAATCTCCCGCTGGAAGAACATGCAACAGATCAATGACTGCGGTCAACGTGCTGCATCAAGATTTCCGGACATGACCTACTGGGACTACAACTGGAGGAAGAAGGGCGGTTCGGAAAGGATGATCGAGATCTCAAAAAGAGAGCGTTTTTATCAACAGGAATATTGTGGCTGTATCTTCTCTCTCAGAGATACCAATGCTCATCGAGTCAAACAGGGTCGACCTGAAATCGAGATTGGAAAAAAGTACTACACCCCCAAAGACCAGATTGCCTAACCTGTCCCTCTTAAGCCGAATACATTTTCTCTAGAGTGTGCCAGACTCAGATCGCTTAAATCCTGATCAAAAGATTCTGGAAAAAGAATGTATTGATGCCTTGAAAAGAGGCAATCTGGACCGGGCCCTTACACTGGCAAAAGAACTTTGCAGACGTTCTCCTCAATCTCTGCAATACTTGTCTCTCGTTGGCAGCATTCTGGCGCAAAAGGGCCAGATCGAGGCTGCCCGAAGGCATTTCAAGTCACTTGCAGAAA
>RFGN01000169.1 GCA_003696645.1 Gammaproteobacteria bacterium
ATCTGGTTGTTCAGGTCGAGTCCATAGGGCAGGGACATCTCGTACAACAGCAGATACTGTGCCGCCAGATCTCGTTTTTCAGGAATGCGGTAAAAGGCCGGATCATCACCATGCATGTTCTTGTTCAGGCGCTGGAAGGTATCGGAGATGGTATTGACGTGAATGGTTTCCGGCTGGCTGCGATACCAGTCGGCAAATGCCTTGACCTCCTTGAGGAACTCCGGTTGGCTGATTCCTCCCCTTTCGCCGGACTCCAGAGAATAGTCGATGCGATACAATCCTGTGAGATGCTCTACCATGTAGTCCGAGCTGACACGAAAATCGATGGTTTCATCAAAGTAGTGGACGAAGACATCATTCAGCTGGTTGCGTGGAATACATGCAAACAGAATGGCGATCACAAGTCCAAGAGATACAAGCAGTTTTTTCCAGTGGCGGATATTGAATTCGGCGATTCTCTCTGTCCAGTGGGCATGACCATCCTTGAAGGGTCTGACTCTGAGCGGCATGACAGCCATGAAAGCCGGAAGGAAAAAGATGGTCATGAAAAATGCAGCGATCACCCCAAAGGCCGTGACATTGCCAAGGTGATGAAAGGGTGGCACCTCGGAGAAGTTCATCGACATGAAACCGATGACCGTGGTGATGCTGGCGATGAATACAGGCTGCAGATTAATGCGTATGCTTTCCCGGATTGCCTCGTGCTTGTCCATGCCGCTGCGTAAGTTGTAGAGGATCGATACCAGTACGTGCACCGAACTGGCAATCGCAATCGTCAGGATGATGGTTGGAGCTGAAGAGGAGGGCGGTGTCAAAGGATAACCGATGCGTCCCATGATGCCCATTGCACTGATAATCGAAAAGGCAATGATTCCCAGCACTCCAAGGACCCCGACAATGCTCCGGGTGAGAAACATCAGAGTGAGTATCATCAGCACAAAGCTGAATATCACCAGGGTGCCCATGTCATGCTTGGAGTTTTCCGCAAAGGCATTGTTCATGAAGGTCATGCCTGACAATCGTACCTCCAGCCAGGGGTAGGTCTGGCGAATCTTGTCTGCCATCTTGCGGGCATAGGCCACGGTCTCAGGAGTCTCTTTGGTGGCATCAATCCCGGGGAGCTGTATGGTGACATTGACTCCCGTCACACTGCCATCCGGATTAATCAGATTGTTCACCAAGAGGGGTTCATGCAATGCAATATTACGTATCTTTTCGATGTCCTCTGACGAATACTGATCGGCATTCTCGATCAGGTCATGGACATACAGATCGTCTTCCTCCGATTCGGTATTCTGAAAGTTGGACAGGGAATCCACGCGCAACGAGTGCGGGATCTGCCAGGCCTCCTCAGTGATCTGTTCGATCGCATGCAATGTGCGTGGAGTGAATACCGTGCCATCCTTTGGGGTCAGGATAAACATGACATTGTCATTTTTGGTGTAGGTCTTCTCCAGTTTCTCGAAGGCCAGCAGCTCGGGATTGTCCTCGCTGAAAAAGACCCTGTAATCCGTTGAAAACTTCAGATTTTTTCCGCCACTGCCCAAGGCGATGGCAATGATGGGCAGAAGGAGAACCAGAATCCAGCGGAAGCGGACAATGAAATGGGCAATGCAGTGCTCAAATTTTTGCATGATCTATCCTGAATCTTTAACAAAAGGCCTGCGTGCCACAGCGTGGCACGCAGGAATGGTGGTGATTATTGTCTGATGCCTTCCAGTGAGATAAAGAGAGTAATGTTTTCGGCTACCGGGCCAAGCATGCCACCTTTCTTGAACTGGTAATCGGACAGATGCAGGGTGGTGCTGGCCTCGAAGCCGCGTCGGAAATTGCCCCACGGATCCTTGCCTGCACCGATTTCATTTACTTTCAGATCAACCTGCTTGCTGACGCCATGCAGATTGAGTATTCCTGAAAGGATACCCTTGCCTTTTCCGGTAGAACGGTAACCCGTACTGGTGAAAGTGATCTGTGGATATTTCTCGGCATCAAAAAAGTCCGGGCTGCGCAGATGTTTGTCACGCTTGGCGTGGTTGGTGTCGATACTGGCGGTTTCAATGGTGACCTTGACCTGATTGTTGTTCGGGTGATCGGCATCATAGACAAAATCTCCGGAAAAACGATTGAACCCGCCGAGAATCCAGCTGTAGCCAAGGTGCTTGATCTTGAACTGGATAAAGGCATGTTGTCCCTCGGTGTCTATCTTGTAGGTTTCGCTGGCCTGGATCGATGTGGCCATGACAAGACCAGTGAGTAATAGGGCAATGGCTTTTTTCATGGTTGTTTCTCCTTTTGTGGTGTACAAATCAGCATCCTTGTCAATGTGGTATCGTGGTCAACAAAGTGATGTTTCAGGGCCGCTGCGGCATGCAACGCGACGAGGATGATCAGGGACCAGGCTCCCGCCCAATGGATATTCCCGACCATGTCATTGTTGTATTTTTCAATGCCAAACAAAGGGTTCAGAGAAGGCAGGGTGAACCAGTCGAATACCTTGATTCCCTGTCCTTCAGCGGTTGGAATCAGATATCCGGTGATGACGATCAGAAACATAAGAAAGTAGTGGCTGCGATGGACCCATATTGCCAGTCGTTTTTCCCAGGCCTGACCATTCAACTGGGGAAGTGGGTTGGTGAGTCGCCACAGAAAACGGAAGATCAGAAGGACCATAAGGCAAACCCCGATACTTTCATGCCAGTGTGGGCCACGATGATACCACGGGTCGTAGTAATCCAGATCGACCATGTATACACCCAGACCGAACAGGATAAAGATCATCAAGGCCATGATCCAATGCAGGCCGATACTGATACAACCGTAACGATTCATGGAGTTGGTCAGCATGACAGTCCCTCGAAAAAAAGTTTCAGCGTATCACGCAGGTCGGCCTCGAGAGTTTCCAGATCGTTGTTTTTCAGGCTGATGGGATAGTTGTAACGCATGCAGGCCTGATGGATCAGGTAGGCCGTCCTTCTCGGATCAACGGGTCGAATCTGCTTTTTTTCAATACCGTCCTTGAGCATGCCGGCAAGGGTTTCAATAATGGTCCTTTCGGCCTCTTCAAGGATATTCTTATGCTCGGCCGCGATCATGCTGACACACTCATGCAGATGCCGGCAACTTGAAAAATACTGGTGAGCAAAGCGCAGACGATGGATCATGAAGGCCTGCAATCTGCCAAACAACATGGTTTCCCGGCTGGCAGCCTGCAGACCGACCTTCAACTTGGTCTCGAGATTACGCGATAACATGCCGGCCGCAATGGCAGATTTGTTGGGAAAAAAACGATAAAGATTGCCGACACTCATGTGACAATCGCGAGCGATATCAGCCATTGTGGTCTTGTTATAACCATAATCCGCAATGCGGCTCTCGGCGGCATCGAGGATCGTTTGAGCAGTATCGAAGGACATGGATGGCAATCCTACAGTGAATAATGAACAATTTCAATAAATATTCATTATGGTGGGCATTATTTTGTCTTCTCGGTCTGTTTATGGCTATACTTCACAGGTTGCAGGAGTTGAAAAAGAGATGATTCGAGCTATCAGGCCGGCAGATCTTGAGCAGATCCACCGGATCGAACAACAGGTTCAACCCAACCCGTGGAAGATCGGGATGTTTCAGGACTGCCTTCGGATGGGTTATCACGGCTATGTGATAGTTCAGGGAGATGATGTTCAGGCCTATGGTATCCTGTCCTCTGCTGCCCAGGAATCTCATATTCTGACCCTGGCGGTGGAGCCATCCTGTCAGCGTAGGGGTCTGGGACAAAAACTGCTATCATTCCTGCTTGGCAAGGCTATGAAGGATGGCTCCGAGACAGTCTTCCTGGAGGTGAGGTGTTCCAACCTGGCAGCCTTGCAGTTGTATCGTAAGCTTGGATTCAATGAAATCGGTACCAGAAAAAATTATTATGCCCGGGATTCGCACCCTCTGGAATCTCGCAGCAACGCACTCCGCGGTGGTCGGGAGGACGCCATCGTGATGGCAAAGACCCTGTTGTACAACGAGTTTTCTCGACTGCACGAGTTGTCCTTCCTCCAGACGTCATGACGAACGTCCATATCAACCCGCAGCTGTTCATGCTGGTTCTGGCCATTGTCTTTGTGACATGGTTCGTGTTTCTGGAACTGTGCTCCAGACTTGCCAACCAGGACCAGCGTTTCGGGATAGCCTTCTGGATTGCCGGTCCGGTGTTTCTCGGATTGCCGGTGTGGGCGATCTATTTCATTGCCCGACTGACCATTAATGTGCCAATCCTCGTCAGTCATTCATGGCTGGAGGTTCTGGTTACAGTTTTTGGAGCCATGCTGATCTGTCTGATAGCCTGTCTGGTAGTGGTCAGATTCACGCAACAGGTGATCATTCAGATTGTCCTGAGTGCTGTGATCGTCATCATGTTTATCGGTTTGCATTTTGCCACCCTGCATATCGAGAGTGGCAAGAACTGGTGGGGACGTTCCGAGGATCTGGAACTGGTTTTTTTCAGCGGACTGATCGCGACCTATATCTTGCTCAGGGCTGCCGCCCTGCTCAAGGATGGAGATTATACTCGTCATATCATCAGCGCCATGGTGGTGACCGGTTTGA
>RFGN01000170.1 GCA_003696645.1 Gammaproteobacteria bacterium
CCCATACCTTCTATAGTTCTTGTAGAAGATACTTCGGTTGTTCACGATGGCACGGTGCATATCCGGGTCATTGTGTGGGTAGCTATTCGGACGGGAAGCATACCGGCGCAAGAATGTTTTTCCTCCGCCCAGACCAAGGAAATGCGTCACATAGATCTCGGTAGCCGAAATGGGGATACCCACTTGCTGCAAGACACGATAGTTGTTCATGATGAACCGAGCACCGGCATTCGCATTGATGACTGGATCAAACACAGGAGCACCATCGGATCTGTCTCTGGGGATCCCGTATTCCTCCCCGGTGCTCAATGTGAACTGATACAACCCGCCTGCATGGGCATCGGGGTTATAGTCTCCAGCATATGCGTGCGGATCAAAGGATGATTCAATGGCAGCAATCGTGAACATCACCCCGTCCGGTAGCTCCATGGCATAGTTCTTGCGAGCATTGATGATAGCATTGACGACCTCATTCGAGATCGTATATTGACCAACCTTCACATACCCAGAGGAGAAGATCGGCGGGGCAGACGGGGAGTTATAGGTCTTCTTGGTGTTGGAAATCACCCCAGTAGGATCTTCCGGGGTATTCATCTTGGTAGCCTCGTATCTACGGCGGTTGACCATGCGAAGATCACCGCTGCCACCCATAGAGCTCTTGATGGCGCTACCAAGCATGACGTTTACGAACGATCCAACATCCCCAGTAGAAGCCACGTATTGGAACAGGGTTCCGAGCTGGATGTGGAATTGCAGGCTCATTGGATTTCCACTGATGGCCGAGAACGCCATGGCAACCAGCATGTCAAACTGTGCTTGAGTGAGCAATTTGCCTGCAAACATCGACTGGATGAATTTCTCAACTGGCTCGATGGCCTTCTGTAGCATCTCGTTGGCTTCTCGTAGATCGATAATGTCATCCAACTCGACGGTAAAGTTGACGTTCTTGGTCGAGAACGACAACTTGAGATCTCCGAGCAGGCCGTTTGTTCCAACGCGCGTCCCATAACCACCAATGACGATGCCACCGGGAAGCTGTCTCGGAATCGAGGTGAAGCCAAGCATGTATTTGAGATGGCTCAGCCCTTGTTTTGACATGACCATTTCTTCTGCTGGATGAGTAGCCAAGATGGATGTCTGGCCGATCCCATAGGTGGTCGGTTTTTCCCCGAGACGAGTAGAAGTATATTGGGTTCCAATGTGGAATGCGGGGATCCCTACAGATACCGTCAATCCGCCGATGTTGAAGGTTCCTCCAAGCGACAAGGTAATATCTGGGATAGATACGCTGGCGGACATGCTTCCCTTCCTGAATGAGTTGAACAGGGTGACTGGATTGAGTGACAGATCCAGATTGATCCCGAAATTCCCAAGATTACCGTGCAGGTTCAGCTTGAGCCCACTCAAATCCCCTTGCACCTTGGATACATTCAGTTTACTCG
>RFGN01000171.1 GCA_003696645.1 Gammaproteobacteria bacterium
CTCCCTCGTAGCTGCCGGCTCCAGCGACACCGTTGATTGGTAGAACACTGGTCAGTTCTGCGGCCATGATCCCCGCGAGGCCAATGGAAGGAGGCAACTTCACAAACTGTATCAGCACCCAGCAGAAGACCAGAAGTTTGACCAGCCAGTTCGTCAGGGTGAGTATCCAGGAAGAAAAGAACTGCGAAGGTGTTTTGGGGAGGTTGCTCAGGATGGCATGGGCAATACGCCCGAGGCGATGGTCGGCATCGGAAAAATGAAATTGGTGGGATCGATATAACCTGAAGAGTATCCAGGGAGAAATCAACCAGAGCAGAAATAGTCCGCAGGACAGGATGGGCTGTTGGATCCAGATACCCAGGGCCGGGATGGCCAGCAGTCCCAGTGTATGAAGATCCAGCAACCTGAACCAGGCCAACGCCGAGGCTGACCGGGAGATCGGAACATCAAAATCGCGTTTCATCAACAGCGGAAAGCTGATCTCTCCGGTCCTCATTGGAAGCAGGTTATTCCACAGATTATGTTGCAGCATGAGCCTGAAACAGCGCAGATAGGCCGAATGCATCTCGTTGAAATAATGGTAAAACCGCAATGAGCGCAATGCATAGCTGACCAGCGTCAGCAGGATTGCGAAAGCAACCTGGTCAGGATGCAAGTGAGTCCAGGGCCTGAGCAGGGTGGCCCAGCCGATGTACCATTCTATCCCTGCCAGAAAGAGACCGAAGATCAGCAGGGATAAAAACCAGCGCCATTTTGATGACACGTCAGACGTTATCTCAGGAACAGGGTGTAGGCAGGGTTCTCCTGTTCCTGCCAATAGGGGTAGTTCAGTGATTTCAGGTATCCCTCGAAGGCCTTTCTCTCTTCTGAAGGGACCTGGATACCCATCAGGACCCGACCATAGTCGGCTCCATGGTTCCGATAATGAAACAGGCTGATATTCCATTGTGTCCCGACACATCGAAGAAATTCCAACAGCGCTCCGGGACGTTCCGGGAACTCGAACCGATAGAGCTTTTCATCAGTGACGCTTGCTGGGGCATGGCCGCCCACCATGTAACGGATATGCAATTTTGCCATTTCATTGCTGGACAGATCCTGAACTTCATATCCACGCTCGCCAAGGCGAGAGATCAGAGATTTTTTTTCAGATTCTCCCTGAGTCAATTCAATTCCGGCAAAGACATGTGCAGCATTTTTATCTGCAAAGCGATAATTGAATTCCGTGATCCCGCGTTTTCCAATAGTTCGGCAGAAACGGGCAAAACTTCCCGGTTTTTCCGGAATGGTGACAGCCAACAAGGCCTCACGCTGTTCGCCAAGTTCGGCGCGTTCTGCGACGTGGCGCAGGCGGTCGAAATTCATGTTCGCTCCACTATTGATGGCTACCAGTGTCTGATTCGAGAGGTTTTCCCTGGTCGTGTATTTCTTGACTCCGGCTACCGCCAATGCACCGGCTGGTTCAACGATGGCTCGGGTGTCCTCGTAGATATCCTTGATGGCCGCACACATTTCGTCAGCGGATACCAACATGATTTCATCGACAAATTTTTTCGCCAGCCTGTAGGGTTCCTTGCCTGCCTGTTTGACAGCCACCCCGTCAGCAAAGATACCGACCTGAGGCAGGACGATACGGCGCTTGTGCAACAGTGCCTGGTGCATGCAGGGCGCATCATCCGGTTCTACCCCTATTATGCGGATATCCGGGCGTATGGTCTTGACATAGACCGCTATGCCCGCGATCAGTCCGCCCCCACCGACAGGAACAAAGATGGCATGGATAGGGTCGTGATGGCGCTGCAGGATCTCCATGGCAACTGTCCCCTGGCCGGCAATGACATCTGGATCATCATAGGGATGGATAAATGGCAGGTTATTCTCGCGTGCATGGCTCTGGGCGGTTTTGCTGGCCTCATCGTAATTGTCGCCGGACAGGATGACCTGCGCACCAAGTTGACGAACTGCGTTGACCTTGATGGTTGGTGTGGTGACCGGCATGAATATCACACACTTGATTCCTTTGTTCCTGGCCGATAGGGCCAATCCCTGGGCATGGTTGCCAGCAGATGCAGCGACGACACCATGGCTGGTGTCGTTCTCTCCCAGACTGGCCAGCTTGTTGCAGGCACCCCGCAATTTGAACGAGAAAACCGGCTGAAGGTCCTCCCGTTTCAACAAGATGCGGTTATTCAATCGTTCAGACAACCTGACAGCATGATCAAGAGGGGTTTCATGGGCCACTTGATAGACATGGGCGTTCAGGATTTTTTCAAGGTAGTTACGACTCATTTCGTTGCATCAGATTTGTAGATCAAGCTTTGGTGGGTGTCTTCACGTTCCCTGTCAAACGGGGTATTATCTCACGCATTGATAAAAGGAGAAAACTATGGTCAATCAGGATGATCTGAAAAGACAGGTTGCCGAGGCAGCCCTGGATTATGTCGTACCCGGAACTATCATAGGAGTAGGGACTGGGTCGACAGCCAATATGTTTATTGATGCCCTTGCCGGAATCAAGAACAGGATTGAAGGGACCGTGGCGAGTTCAGAGGCCACGGCAGAACGATTGCGTGGCCATGGTATCATGGTCTTTGAGCTGAATGAGGTTGACAGTCTCTCGGTTTACATCGATGGGGCCGATGAGGCGGATGCCGGTTTGAATCTGATCAAGGGAGGCGGCGGTGCGCTCACCCGTGAAAAGATCGTGGCTGCCTGTAGTGAAAAATTCGTCTGTATTGCCGACCAGTCCAAGAAAGTGGATGTGCTGGGAAAATTCCCTCTGCCGATTGAGGTGATTCCAATGGCAAGGAGTTATATCGCGCGGGAAATGGTCAAGCGAGGAGGCGAGCCGGTATGGCGGGAAGATTTTGTGACCGACAATGGGAATCAAATCATTGATGTCCATGGCCTGCAAATTATTGATCCAAAAGGGCTTGAGGCGGAACTGGATCATCTTCCTGGTGTCGTAACAAATGGTCTTTTTGCATTGCGGCCTGCAGATACCCTGTTGCTGGCAACGCCTGATGGTGTGGAAACGCTAAAGGCTGCGCAATAACATAGAGTCCTGTCGGCAATCTCCCTCAAGGGATGAACCTGATTCAAACAATCAGGTGGGTTGTGGTGGCATCACTGTTGTCATCATGCAGCTTTCCTCCGAAACCGCAGACACTCCCTGAAAGGGACTTTGTCAGTGATGGCTGCTCTCTTTGGCCAGATGGAGATATTGCAGATTGTTGTGTCCGGCATGATTATCTCTATTGGCAGGGAGGCTCTCCTGCTGAACGTAAAAGGGCTGATCAGTCTCTGAGACGTTGCGTGACAGAAAAAGGCCACCCTCTTGAAGCATGGACGATGTATGTCGGTGTACGCCTGGGAGGGCATGGGTGGTTGCCCACACCGTTTCGTTGGGGGTTTGGTTACGACTGGCCAAGAGGCTATTTTGAAAGCGCACCAATCGATATGGAAAATGAACACCCAGATGCCAATCTGCCCGGAAAACGTCATGAACCTTGAGGTTGAGATATTCGGAAAATCCTGTATAAAGGGAAACCTGTTCTAGCCTTTACTCCTCGAATCATGTCTCAGTCAGCTTTTGCCATTGAACAATTTTCGGATCTTGAATCTTCTTCCTGTGAGGAAAAGATTCGCCAGATCAAGCATGCGATGGGAAATCGTCTCGTGGTATTGGGGCACCACTACCAGCGCGATGAGGTCTTTCAGCATGCAGATATCACGGGAGATTCCCTGAAACTCTCCAGACTGGCCTCTGCAACCGATGCAGAGTATATCGTATTCTGTGGGGTCCATTTCATGGCGGAGGTGGCTGATATTCTGTCTTCACCTGGCCAGACCGTCATTCTGCCGGATATGGCTGCAGGCTGTGCCATGGCAGACATGGCAAATCTGGTCAATGTGGAACGTTGCTGGAAAGAGTTGGGTCAGGTACTGAATCCAGATGAAAGAGTGACCCCTGTTACCTATATCAATTCAGCGGCAGATCTCAAGGCCTTTTGTGGACGACACGGTGGTATCGTATGTACCTCTACCAATGCTCGGGATATCCTGCAATGGTCATTTGATCGGCGTGAAAAGGTACTTTTTTTTCCAGATCAGCATCTTGGACGCAATACAGCCTATCGAATGGGCATTCCTCTGGAACAGATGGTGGTCTGGGATTTCAATCTGCCGATGGGAGGGCTGACGCCACAACAGATAAAGGATGCTCGCCTGATACTCTGGAAAGGACACTGTTCAGTTCATCAGATGTTCAAGCCGGAACAGGCAGATCGCTTTCGAGAAAAATATCCTAATGGAAAGGTGATCGCCCATCCCGAATGTTCATTCGAAGTCTGTCAGACTGCCGACGAGGTGGGTTCGACAGAATATATCATTGAAACAATCAGACGTTCGCCCAGGGGAAGTCAGTGGTTGGTGGGGACAGAACTCAATCTTGTCAACCGGCTTCGGGAACAATTCAAGGAAGAGGGCAAGGAAATCTTTTTCATGTCGCCGATGATCTGTATGTGTTCCACCATGTTCAGGATTGATCCTCAGCATCTGTTGTGGGCGCTGGAAAATCTATTGCATGATCACCCGGTAAACCGGATACGCGTTCCAGAAGGAATTGCCAGCGAGGCCCGCTTGTCTCTCGAACGCATGTTTTCTGTCTGATCTTTGACATGAGGGCATTGTTCATTGCCGGGTTTCTGGTCTGTGCCAGCCTGATTGGCATCGCCCTCTATTTTCAGTATGTACAGGATATGGAACCATGTCCATTATGTATCTTTCAGAGGGTCGCGATCATGACTCTCGGACTTGTTTTCCTGGGTGCCGCTGTACATGATCCAGGCCAGCTCTGGAGGAGGGTATATGGAGTACTGATTTTTCTGGTATCCCTGGCCGGCGCAGGGCTATCGGGGCGCCATGTGTGGATACAGTCTCTTCCTGAAGATCAGGTCCCTTCCTGCGGTCCGGGTCTTGAATTCATGATGGAAACATTGCCGCTCAGTGATGTGATCTCCAAGGTACTCTCTGGCTCGGGAGAATGTCATGATATCAACTGGATCTTTCTGGGGTTGACCATCCCCGGGTGGACCTGTCTGCTTTTTATCCTGTTTGCCCTGAGCGGGGCAGTGCTGCTATGGAAACCACGACATGATATTGGTGGATCCGGATAGTGAGCATCTGGAGATGGCGCTTCGTTCAGGGCTCAACGGCCAGGCCAACCAGGATTTGCAGTCCTGTCTTTTTTTCTCAAGTCTACCTTCTACCAGTGATTATCTGAAACAGCATCATGCACAGCTACCCAGTTGGACATTGTGCTTTACCCGTCAACAGACTGCAGGGCGGGGACAGGCTGGACGCTTCTGGTTGTCCAATCAGGGAGATTTGACATTTTCCCTTCTTTTTCGAACCCGGGAACCTCGCTTCTTGTCACGATGGCCATTGCAGGCTGCCGTGATCATTGCAGAAAATCTGAGAGAAAAGGGTGTACCGTGTGGTATCAAATGGCCGAATGATATCATGGCCGACAACCAGAAGATTGGTGGCATTCTGGTGGAGACCTTCTGTCAGGGGACGGCCTTTACCGCAATCATTGGTATCGGTATCAACGGCATCTCACGGGATGGAAAAGAACCGGATCAACCCTGGACAGCACTGGACAGGTACGGAGTCGTTACAGATGAGCCAATGCCATTGATGAGCGATCTGCTGAATGCCTTGATTCCGGAATTTGAAGAACCTATGCAGGATCTTGAAAAAAGATGGCTGGGGTTGGATCTTGCCTGGAAACGGCAGGTAACCTTCGAAAAGGATGGTAAGACCTTTTCTGGCATGGGTGAGGGTATTGATGAGGCAGGTCGACTGAAGATCCTGACATCTCAGGGGATCCTATATTGTCATGCCTCTGAAGTGAGACTCAAATGGAGGAGATAGGCATGCAGGTGATTGCCGATTTTTGCGTGATTCCGATAGGTGAAGGGGTTTCAGTTTCAAGATATGTTGCAGCCTGTCAGCAGATCCTGAGAGAGGCCGGCCTCAATATCAGTATGCACAGTTATGGCACGAATGTAGAAGGAGAGTGGGATAGCGTCTTTGCTGCCATCAAGCGTTGTCATGAGGTTATTCATGATATGGGGGCAGCCCGGATCAGTACTTCCATCAGAGTGGGTACGAGAACGGATCGCGAACAGACCATGCAGGAGAAGGTGGACAGTGTCCTGTCCCAGCTTCAAGATTGAAGAAAGATCGCTGACCTATCTGACGGTTTTCAGCCACTGTCCAACTTGTGGCGATTTTCCTGGATACAGGTGATTCAGGAGTTCGAGAATTTCCTTGGCATGAGGACCCAATTGCGATGAAATGGCCAGATCTTCGATGGCATGAGTCGAATCCGCCTTGACCAGATCCAGTTTTCTTGCATTGGCCAGTACCCTTTCATCTTTGCTCAGAGAATGAAAACTTTTACTTGTCTTGAGAAAATAATGGTCATGACTTGAAAACAGGGTGGGATCCTTGGTGACCCCTGTGATGATGAAGGCCTTTGACTGATGAAAGATGACGGTCAGACGTTGCATTCCCTGTTTATGTGAGGTCTGTAGGGTATAGGCCCTGAGACCATGGATCAGTAAAGGTTCAGGACTGATCATGTTGCGGATATGTAGGCGGTCATGGATAAATTGTAACGGACTGATCTTCAGGTTGAGATCCTCAGCCGTTACCGTCAGGCTTGCTTCTCCATCAGGGGCTGTGGCCACCAGTCCATCAGGCTGATTCTGGATATGCCAGCCTTCCGGAAATTCCAGTGAAAAGTTCATATCAAGGTGATAGAAGTGATTTTGCCTCAGTACCCCTTCTTCTGCACCTTCACCGAAGGTCAGACCCTTCAGTCGTTCGAGAAAGGCCAAATCCTGTGGTGCGGCGAGATTGTCTTCCGAAGGCTGGGTCTGGATGACATTCTGCAAACGAGTATCATTGTCCGGGTGGCTGGCAAAGACGCCATGATAGACATGTGGCTTGCGATGTTCTTCTTTGGCCAGTTGAACCTCGAAGGTTTCCTGATCCTTGAGCAGCCCCAGTACACTGAGCATGGCTGATGAGGGGTAACCACTTTTTTCCATATATTCCACGCCCAGTTGATCGGCCTCCAGTTCATGTTCCCGACCATAACCGCTGATCAGGGCCGACCCCAAAATATTGAATAGCTGTGAAGCCCCCTGGGTGCGCATTTCCGGAACAAAAAGGGCACCGATCTGGTAACCCAGCTGTGCCGCTCTGGCTGCACTGATCTGGCGCACGGCATGGCGTGCCGTAACATGGCCAATCTCATGGCCCAGGACCGCTGCCAGTTCGGCCTCGGAATTCAGATAGGCCAACAGGCCCCGGGTGATGTAGATATATCCGCCAGGCAGGGCAAAGGCATTGACCTCCTTGCTGTCGAGCAAGGTAAAACGATAGATCAGATTGGTGCGATGGCTGTGCATGGCCAGTTTTTGGCCAATGTCACTGATATATTTCTGCAGGGCCTCGTCAGGATAGCGGTGATATTGTGCCAGTACCTTGGGATGGTTTTCCCGACCGATACGAATCTCTTGTTGCTCGGAGATCAGGGCCAGATTGGCCTGACCCGATACCGGATTGACACTGCAGCCCTGAATCAGCTGGAGCGAGAACAGGAGCGCAAGAAAGACAAGTTTTGCAATAGGAAAACGGTCGGGCATGATTGATCTTGTTATTTGTGATGTGATTATACAAAATCATGGGCGTAAAAAAAGGGGCGATTCGCCCCCTTTTCAAAAGGCTGAGAACAGATCTATACGCCGTATTTCTGCCGGAACTTGTCAACACGCCCTGCAGTATCGACCAGTTTCAATTTTCCGGTGTAGAACGGGTGACAGTTGGCACAGACATCCACCTGAAGGGGTTTGCCCAGGGTGGAGCGTGTGGTGAATTCGTTGCCACAACTGCAGGTGACCGTGATTTCTTCGTATTTGGGGTGGATATCGGCTTTCATGATTCCTGATTCCTCGTCATAAAGTGGGATAGCGCGCTATGCTACTGAAAAAAAACACTATTCGCAAGGACTAGCGTTTCATTGAATCAAAAAATTCACTGTTGGTCTTGGTTTCGCGTAGTTTATCGAGCAGAAACTCCATGGCAGCGATCTCTTCCATGGGGTGAAGGATCTTGCGCAGGATCCAGATCTTCTGCAGTTCGTCCGGCTTGATAAGCAATTCCTCCCGACGGGTGCCAGAGCGATTGATGTTGATGGCAGGATAGATACGTTTTTCCGTAATCTTGCGATCCAGATGAATCTCCATGTTGCCGGTCCCCTTGAATTCCTCGTAGATCACCTCATCCATCCGGGAACCGGTATCGATCAGGGCCGTAGCAATAATGGTCAGGCTGCCACCCTCCTCAATATTTCTGGCTGCACCAAAGAATCGTTTGGGTTTGTGCAGGGCATTGGCATCCACCCCTCCGGTGAGAATCTTTCCCGAAGAGGGCACCACGGTATTGTAGGCACGGGCCAAACGGGTAATGGAATCGAGCAGGATCACCACATCCTTTTTGTGTTCGACCAGTCGTTTCGCCTTTTCTATTACCATCTCGGCAACCTGGACGTGGCGAGAGGCCGGTTCATCGAAGGTACTGGAAATGACCTCTCCTCGAACGGAGCGGGACATCTCTGTGACTTCTTCCGGTCGCTCATCGATCAACAGCACGATCAGGTAACACTCCGGATGGTTGACGTTGATCGAATGGGCAATATTCTGCAACATCATGGTCTTTCCCGCCTTGGGAGGGGAAACGATCATGCCGCGCTGGCCCTTGCCAATCGGAGCGGCCAGATCAATGATTCGTGCAGTCAGGTCTTCGGTCGTTCCATTCCCGATCTCCATGCGCAGGCGTTCGTTGGCAAAAAGTGGTGTGCAGTTCTCAAACAGAATCTTGTGCTTTCCCTTGTTGGGCGCCTCTTCGTTGACCTCCTGTATCTTGAGCAGGGCAAAATAGCGTTCATTGTCCTTGGGTGGGCGAATCTCGCCCGTGATGGTATCCCCGGTACGAAGGTGGAAGCGTCTGATTTGATTGGGTGAGACATAGATGTCATCCGGACCTGCCAGATAGGAACCATCGGCAGAGCGAAGAAATCCGAAACCATCCTGCAATATCTCAAGGACCCCGCCACCATAGATGTTCTCACCTTTCTTTGCCTGAGCCTTGAGAATCGCAAAGATGATTTCCTGCTTGGGTTTGCGAGAGATGTTTTCCAGGCCCATATCCTGGGCGATTTCCATGATTTCAGAGGGTGATTTTTGTTTGAGTTCAGATAAATTCACAGTAAAAAACCTTTCAGTTCGTCATCTTTAGATGGTATGGGTTTCTGGATTGAGGCCGCTTCCGGAATGGAAGCGGCAGGGCAGTATTCTTTCGGTTGTTATGGGGACCGCAAACGTGGTAGTGCTGGATTTCCTCCCTGTCCTACACTTATATGTGGCTGTCTATGAATGCGGCCAGCTTGGACTTTGACACCGCCCCCACCTTGGTGGCCTCGACATTGCCATCCTTGAAAATCATCAGGGTTGGAATACCCCGTATGCCATATTTGGGTGGCGTATTCGGATTGTCATCGATATTCAGTTTGGCAACCTTGATTTTTCCCTGATATTCGTCTGCAATCTCTTCCAGTACCGGTGCAATGGCCTTGCAGGGCCCGCACCATTCGGCCCAGTAGTCCACCAGGACTGGTTCCGGGGAATTCAGTACGACTTCTTCAAATGAATCATCAGTCACAGCAATAATATTGTCTGACACGTGTTGTCACTCCGAGCTAGTTTTGGGTTGGTACATGATTGCGGAAAATTAATGAGAGGAATACAGAATTGTATTGCTTTTTCCGGGCATTCTAGCGATAAAAAAATCTCAGGTAAAGGGGCAAGGCCGAATTATTTCATGTGCAGAGAGATTTAGCTGGGGCCTGGCTATTGACAGGCGGGCCTGGTTGACTAAAATAGCGCGTTTTACTGATTTGGAATACCAGAGGTTTTTGGATGGCAAATTCGGCTCAGGCCAGAAAACGCGCAAGACAGACAATTGTCCGCCGTCTGCGCAGCAAAAATGCCAAATCGGCAATGCGTACATCGATCAAGAATGTACTGACTGCCGTGGAGGAAGGCAATAAAGAGGACGCGACTACAGCATATCGGGCTGCCTGTTCCGTTCTGGACAAGATGGTCAAGAAAGGCCATGTCCACAAGAACATGGCGGCCAGACAGAAAAGAAGACTTAACCTGCGTCTGCGGACCCTGTAAAGCGTCGATTTGCCATATTGTCATGTCCGTTTCTGTCGGGCATTTCCAAGAAAAGTTTGGCTATGTAGCTCAGTTGGTTAGAGCGCAGCATTCATAATGCTGATGTCGGTGGTTCAAGTCCACCCATAGCCACCATCCCTTTTTCGTGTTTCGCAGTCTGTGCAACCTCCCCTCTTAATGCTGGCTTAATGCTGGCTTGCGAAGATCATGGGTGACTATGAATAACAGAAGGTCATGTAAAGACCTCGCAACAGAGTGGAAGGAAAATGGTTTGATGGCAGAATGGTACCGAAAAAGAATGCTGGCAGCCCCTGTCCTGATGGCAATGGGAGTTGTCCTTGCCTGGTTGTGGCAGAGCAGTTCTACAGCCATTTTGTCTGGGGCGCATGATCCTGCCATTGGACCCCGACATGTAGAAGATCGACAAGCCAAACCGGCGCCCCGGTCTCGGGTATCCATTCAGGCGGACAGGGCCTCAAGCACAGCTTCTCCCGCCTCTTTGCTTCAATCTGCACAACATCCCGTTTTTCAGCCCAACCGGGGGCAGTTTGCGCCAGAAGTCCGATTTGCTGCCACAACCCGCCATGATCAGACCTATCTCGAAAACGATGGTCTGACGCTGGTGCAGATGCAAGGCGACAGGGCACAATCAACCACCATGAGATTTATAGGCGGGCAGGCGTCGCCATCGGAGATGGAGGGCCTGCAGCGGACCCCGACAGTCCATCATTACTACAGCGGATCGACACGCATCGAGAACGTTCCGACCTACCAGCGAGTACGATACTACAGCCTGTATCCGGGAATTGATGCCGAATTCTATAGCCGGAACGGACGTATAGAATATGATTTCAATGTCGCCGCCGGGGCAGATCCGCAACAGATCGCGCTTCGTTTCAAGGGTTATGACGAAGCCCGCCTGGACAAGAATGGCGATCTGCTATTGCAGACCCCGTTCGGACTCCTGCGACAACAGGCCCCGGTCAGTTATCAAAGGGTGGATGGGCAGAAGGTTCCGGTTCAGAGTCGATACCGCCTGAGATCGACGAATCAGGGGGTGGAAATGCGTATCGAACTGGGCACCTATCGCCATGACCTGCCATTGGTGATCGATCCGGTACTGGTATACGGCACCTTTCTGGGGGGTAACGGCAATGACTCGGTCAATGACATGGCAATCTATGATGATACGACC
>RFGN01000172.1 GCA_003696645.1 Gammaproteobacteria bacterium
GACTACTTCTTTGTGGCTTTCAATAGTGGCGCATTCATGGGGGCCAGGACAGCCGATCCAAAACAGACAGGCAAGCTGGTTGGCCTGATCAATCAGGCCGTAGGTGGATTCCCAGACACCCTGGCATTCGCAAAACGAACCTCCCTGTTTGGAGGTTTCGGGGGAGGTCGAACGATCGATATCAATATTCAGTCGAAGGATATATTGGCCCTGCTGGATGCTGCCCAGACGGGTTTCTTCAGCATCCGACAGACATTGGAAGGCAGCACCGTCAGGCCTTTTCCCGGCCTTGACCTTGCTGAACCTGAAATCCGTATCCAGCCCATAGAACATGCCATCATCAGCGCAGGCTGGAACCGTCAGGCCATTGGCCAGATCATTCGTGCCATGGGTGACGGCCTGTTTGTCGGCGATCTGTTTGATGGCGACAGACGCCTTGATATCATTCTCAGGGCTACGCCCTGGAAAACTCCCGAGGATCTGGCGGCATTGCCTGTCAGTACGCCGGATGCAGGTATACAACCTCTCAAGGCACTTGCCACTCTTTCCAGAACAGCCGGACCACAAGAGATACGACGCCTGAACCGACATCGGACTGTCACTCTCCAGGTGACACCTCCTCCGGACATGGATCTTGAAACAGCCCTGGAACGTGTCAAGACCGACATTGAGCCAAAGATCCGCGAAAGATTGCCAGAAGACGGTGACATCACCTATACAGGGACTGCCGACAAGCTGGTCACTGCACTGAAGAGTATGGGCAGCAGCTTCCTCCTTGCCATCGTGATACTGTATCTTTTGATCAGCGCCCTGTTTCGTTCATTTATTGACAGCCTGATTGTAATGACAATCTTCCCTGTTGCGATCCTCGGAGGCATCCTGGCGCTACAGGCCATCAATCTCACGATAGGCTTTCAGCCCATGGATCTTCTTACCATGATCGGTTTCATCATCCTGCTAGGGTTGGTCGTCAACAATGCCATCCTGCTGGTGCATCAGACCCGTTCAGCCGAACGTCAGGGAGTCGACCGTCAGGAAGCAGTTCGACAGGCCGTTCGTCTACGTCTTCGACCTATCCTGATGACAACCTTGACCAGTATTTTCGGGATGTTGCCCCTGATCCTGATACCCGGAGCTGGAACTGAACTCTATCGCGGCATGGCTGGCGTCATTGTAGGTGGTATGCTTCTGAGTACAATGATCACCCTTTTACTCATTCCAAGTGTACTGGGCTGGAGGGCCGGGACGGCAAAACGCCACATCTGACACCACTACAGTAATACTACGGATGCCAACCCCAAAAACGAGACAAATCCTACCACATCGGTAACCGTTGTCAGCACCACTGCTCCGGACAAGGCCGGATCTGCCCCCATACGTTTCAGGATCACCGGTATCCAGAGTCCACACAGGGCTGCCACAAACATGTTGATAACAAGTGCCAACCCAATAACCAGACCCAGTTGCATCTCCTTGAACCACCAGGCTGCCACAATAGCAACCACGATAGCCCACGCCAGGCCATTCAGCAATCCAATCCCAAGCTCTTTCTTCAGCAACCATGACAGATTTCTCCTGTTGACCTGACCAAGCGCCAAACCACGAATCGTTAATGTCAAGGTCTGACTCCCGGCAATCCCCCCCATGCTTGCTACGATCGGCATCAGTACGGCCAGGGCAACAATCTTGTCCAATGTTGCTTCAAATAGCCCAATGGCCCAAGAAGCAAGAAAGGCAGTCAAAAGATTGACAGCCAGCCAAATGGCACGTCGTTTTGCACTTGGAATGATTGGGGCAAACAGATCTTCCTCTTCATCCAGACCTACACTTCTGAAGATTGCCTGTTCTGCCTGATCCCGGACCAGGTCCACAATATCATCTACAACGACCCTGCCGAGAAAGAAGCCTTCTTCATCAAGGACCGGTGCACTGATCAGGTCATGATCCTGAAAGATCTGTGCCACTTCCAACTCACTCATATCCGGCCTCAAGGTGACACTTTCGGTATGCATGACCTCTCCAACGGTAGTATGGGGGAAACCGCGCAGCACATCCAGAATGGAAATCACTCCCTTGAAATGGTTGTTTTTGTCAACCACCATCAGGGTATTGGTATCACTCGGAATATTTTCAAGGCGCCTCAGGAATCTTCTGACAGTTTTCAACGAGACATCGGCTCGAACCGTGATAGCATCGGTATGCATGAGTCGCCCTGCCGTGCCTTCGTCATAACCCAGGTTTTTCTCAACCCGCTCTCGTCGTTGCGTATCCATCAGGCTGAGCAATTCCGAGACTTTTTCATCAGGAAGGATCTCGAACAGTTCAGCCACGTCCGCCGTATCCATCTCCAGGGTCACGTTATGCAATGTCAGACTGTCCATTTCTGATGCCAGTTCTGCCGCAGCAACATCCCCCATATGCAACAGCACTTCTCCATGCAGTTTCTGAGGAATATAGGCGAACAGGTGCGGCCTCTCCGCTGCAGGCAAGGCATCAAGGATATGAGCCAACTCGGCAGGGTTGTGAAATTCAATCAGGGCTTCGACCCGCTGCCGATCATGAGCAGCCATGGCCGAGGTGATTGCCTCTACAATTTCTTCGAGCTGTGGTTTTTGCTGGATTTCAGCCATACGTTTCTGGTGGGTCAGTAAATCAGCCTGCATGTCGCATTATACACACGACTGAGTTGTTACATCCCGATAATCGTAATACGACAACCAGGCGGGATTTCAAAGCTGTATGCCGCGACTTCTCAAAAAGGCCTTGGCCTCAAGAACTGTCATGGCCATATCCAGATCCACTTCCCAATCGTAGGGCTTTTCAGCTCCAAGTTCTGGAGGATTCAGCCGATTGTAGACATCGGCAAGCGCATAAACACGCACCTTGCGAATCTCTTCAATATTTGGAGTCAGGTCTGGCCAGCATTCATGCAGGAGGTTTTCTGGTCTGGTGACCTGCCATTCTTCTACCACGCGATAGTTGTCCAGCCCATCAAACATCTCCTTGCTACCAACCTGACGCAGACTGGAATCGGGCATCTGATGATCCGTATAAACATAGACAATGATCTTGGGGGAAAATGCCAATATATCTGGAGTAAGGTTTTTTTCCGCAGGCATCCATGAACAGAATACCGCATCATATTCCTCACCCGAGTCAAGTTGTCCTTTCCTGCGATAGCAATCCTGGTCGTAAAAAGGATCAATCTGGTTGGGTTTTGTTTCCGATGATGGAACACCAATCACCTGTACCCCTTCTCGCGCAAGCAGACTACCTACAAATCCATTTCCACAAGGATAGTCCAGAACCACAGGTTCAGGGTTAAGCTGCCTGATGTAACCGGCCAGCTTACGCAATTCGTAGCGCAGTGGATAATAAGGGGCGATGGTATGACTATACCTCTCCGGATCACGATCCGGACTACTGAAAATCAACTCGTGCAGACTGAGACCTTCAATGCGCTCAGAAAATGGCCTGCTCGCATCCCATGCTGGATGTTCTTTTGTTTGAAAAGCAATGATTCGATTGAACAGATCCTGTGTAAAGGACTCCATGTTCTCGAGCTTGTCGAGATCGATACCGGCATCACTCTGTGCCAGGACTTTTTTGATATCATTCGACATCGATTCAAGGTTCCTGATGGAATGGCACGCTCAACTCATGCACTGCATCAACCAGAACCTTGACATGATCCGGATCAACGAATTGATGAATACCATGCCCCAGGTTGAATACATGCCCTGATCCCGAACCATAACTTTCCAGTATGGTCTGCACCTCCTGCTTGATACGATCAGGCGAGGCATACAGAACAGAGGGATCCATATTCCCCTGCAACGCCACTCTGTCACCCACGGTCTGACGGGCATGGGCAAGATCCATGGTCCAGTCTACCCCCAGTGCATCACACCCTGTATCGGCCATCCTGTCCAGCCAAAAACCGCCGCCCTTGGTGAACAGGACCACTGGTACAGCTCTACCCTCATTTTCCCGTATCAACCCAGAGACAATCTGTTGCATATAATTCAGGGAAAAGGTTGCATAATCCCTCGGGGTCAGCACGCCACCCCATGTGTCAAATATCATGATTGCCTGCGCTCCTGCAAGAATCTGCGCATTCAAATAGGCTGTAACACTCGCCGCCAACTTATCAAGCACTTGATGCATGAGATCCGGACGATCAAAAAGCATTCCTTTTACATGCCGATAATCCTTGCTGCTGCCTCCTTCAACCATATAGGTTGCCAAAGTCCACGGACTCCCCGAAAAACCGATCAATGGGACACGCCCATCCAGCTCTCGACGAATCAATCTGACTGCATCCATGACATAACCCAGAGAGTCTTCCGGATCGGGAATTGGCAGCATTTCCACATCTTTTTCATTCCGGACGGGATTTTCAAATCTTGGCCCTTCGCCTTGTTCAAAATAGAGACCCAGCCCCATTGCATCAGGGATTGTCAATATATCAGAGAAAAGAATTGCAGCATCCAGATCAAATCGTTCCAGAGGTTGCAGAGTGACTTCGCAACAAAATTCGGGGTTGGTGCAAAGATCCATGAAACTTCCTGCCCGCGAGCGAGTTTCTCTGTATTCTGGCAGGTAGCGACCTGCCTGACGCATGATCCATATTGGCGTTCTATCCACGGGCTGCCTTAACAGGGCGCGAAGAAATCGATCATTTTTCATTATTTGTTCCATCAATTATGCAAAACAGGCTTCGATCTGTTCCTGTATGGAAGCGGCTGCCTGAGGAGGGGATATCGCATCCCTAATAGGTCTTCCCACAACAATGTAGTCAGCCCCGTTCGAGAAGGCCTCTGAAACACTGACAATCCGTTTCTGGTCATCCTGGGGACGATTTTCAACCGGGCGAATTCCCGGTGTAACGATAAGGAGCTTGTCGCCCAGCGACTTCCTGATTTCAGTGGCCTCAAGGCCCGAGGACACCACTCCATCACACCCACAGTCCAGTGCCCGCCTTGCCCTGGAAAGAACCAGTTCTCTAACATCGCAGGAAAATCCCAGGTCATCCAGATCACCACGATCAAGGCTTGTCAGGGCAGTTACCGCAAGAACCTTGAGAGTGCCATGCTTGGCGTCCGCTGCTGCATGCATGATACTGTCATTGCCGTGAATGGTTGCAAAGGTGGCACCTGAATCGGAAAGTCGGGAAATGGCCGAGGCGACAGTTTGCGGGACATCAAAAAACTTGAGGTCAACGAAGACCTTCTTGCCCTGATTGATCAACCAGTCCAGCAACAGGAAATACTCGCCAGTCATGAGCAATTCGAGGCCAATCTTGTAGAAATTGACATGAGAACCAAGTTCTTCGACAAGTTTTTTTGCCTGCTCTATCTCCGGAACATCAAGAGCGAATATCAGTCTATCCCTGGTCCGAATAGATTTCCCGATTTCCTGCGTCATGAAATCATCCCTGAAAATGGGGTACTATAGCAGACCGAAGAAAATCTTTGAATGGCCTGTCAGTGATTGTGAAGAAATAACCGCTTATGCTCGGCCATGGCATACCTGTCTGTCATTCCGGAAATATAGTCTGCAACAATACGTGCCGTTTCATCCTTGCTACCCCCTGACGATGCAATCCTATCTTGAGGCTCATGGGGCAGTAACCCCGGTTGTTCAAAAAAGGCATGAAACAGTTCCCGTATGATCATCCCTGCCTTGTTTGACATGCGCAGCACCTTGAAATGGGTATACAGGTTTTGACGCAGATATTGTTTGAGTTGACGGTTTTTCTTGTGCATGGATGCGCTGAAACCTATCAATGGCGCACCGTGATTCCGAACATCATCCAGAGATGTAGGACCCACGATCCGAAGCTGTTCCTGGCTGGTGTTGATCAGATCGGTCACCTGTTGGTTGATCATTCTTCGCACCACCTCATGGATGGTACGCCGTTCGGGGAGACCTGGATATTGCCGACAGACAAGGCTATACTGCTCGCCAAAAAGTTCCGTCTGCTGAAGACTGTTGATATCGATCAGGCCTGAACGCAAACCATCATCGATATCATGGTTGTTATAGGCAATCTCATCGGCAAGATTCGTCAACTGTGCCTCCAGGCTGGGCTGTTGTCGTTGCAGGAACCGTTCTCCCAACTCTCCCAATGTTTTTGCATTTTGTCTGGAACAGTGTTTCAGTATCCCCTCACGGGTTTCGAAGGTCAGGTTCAAACCGGGAAACTCTGCGTAGCGTTCCTCCAGCATATCCACGATTCGAAGCGATTGCAGATTATGCTCAAACCCCCCATATTCTCTCATGCACTCATTCAACGCATCCTGTCCAGCATGTCCGAAAGGGGTATGACCAAGATCATGTGCCAAAGCTATGGCCTCGGAAAGGTCTTCATTCAGATGCAGTGCTCTGGCGATACTGCGCGCGATCTGAGCCACTTCAATGGAATGTGTCAATCGGGTCCGGAACATGTCTCCTTCATGATTGACAAAGACCTGTGTCTTGTATTCCAGTCTGCGGAATGCTGCCGAATGAACAATTCGATCACGATCGCGCTGATACTCGGTCCGGTAGTCCGGTGCCTCTTCAGCGATGCGACGCCCTCTTGAATTCTCAGGTGTTGAGGCGTATGCAGCAAACATGATCAATCTCAATCAAGAGGTTTGCAAAATGCATCGAGGGTCTTATCCAGACAGTCTTGATCATACTCTGATGATACAATTGCCTGGCCAATCGTTTTCAGCAATACCAGCCTTAACTGTCCTGATACCACCTTTTTGTCATGTGACATCAGATCAATAAACCCTTCACGCGTCATGGAAGAGGGGGGGGCTGTCGGTAGTCCAACCTTCTGGAACAATGCCCTGATTTCATCCACCTCATCTCTTGCGAGCCACCCAAGTCGTTCTGACAGGTCCGCTGCCATAACCATTCCGCATGCAATGGCCTCTCCATGCAGCCATTCGGAATAACCCGTCGCCGTCTCGATGGCATGCCCAAAGGTATGCCCCAGATTCAAGATGGCACGGCGTCCCGACTCCCTTTCATCATCGGCCACAATCTCTGCCTTGATACGGCAGGATGTTTCAATGGCATCAACCAGTACATCCTGCTCAAGACGCAACAAGTCATCGATATTCTCCTGTAGTGCGACAAAAAACTCGCAGTCTTCAATCAAGCCATATTTGATCACCTCTGCAAGACCTGCCCGATAATGCCTCATCTCCAGGGTAGACAATGTAGCGATATCAATCAATACAGCCCGGGGCTGATGAAAGGCCCCTATCATGTTTTTCCCCAAAGGATGATTGACCCCGGTCTTGCCTCCCACGGATGAATCAACCTGCGAAAGCAATGTAGTGGGAATCTGCAGGAAATCAATGCCACGTTGATAACAGGCCGCTGCAAAACCGGTCATATCTCCAACCACACCACCTCCCAATGCAACAAGCGTTGCATCACGACCAAACTTGTTGGCAAGCAATGCATCAAAGATGAGGTTTACCGATTCGAGTGTCTTGTATTGCTCGCCATCAGGAAGAACAACGGCCTCGGTATTATAATGATCACGCAAGCCGTTCATCAGCCTATCCAGATACAATGGAGCCACTGTTTCATTGCTCACCACCATGATATCTTTGCCCTTTAGGTAGGGGAAAATATACTGGTCCGGTGAATTCAGAATGCCTGGGCCAATAAATATGGGATAGCTACGCTCTCCCAGATCTACTGTCAGGGTTCTAGGCAGGTTTTCCAACTCGATTTACCTCGGTAACAATATCCTTTGCAACCTGTCTGGCCGTTTTCTTGTCAACACGCACCACCAGATCTGCCACTTGCATGTAGAGGGGATCGCGTTGTTCAAACAACTGTTTCAACTTCTTTCGCCGATTTGAAGTTTGGAGCAGAGGACGATTTTTATCGTATTTTGTCCTGCGATACAAGGTATCCGGAGAGGCCTTGAGATAAACTACCATACCAGAACCTTGCAACAGTGACCGGTTCTCCGAATCAAGAACCACGCCCCCTCCCGTGGCCAGTATGATTTGAGGAATTTTCACCAGATCCCTGAGAATATTTTTTTCACGAAGACGAAAACCCTCCTCGCCTTCTATATCAAAGATCCAGGAAATCTTGACGCCCAAGCGTTTCTCAAGTTCGGCATCGGCATCAATAAACGGCATTCTGAGCTGACGAGCCAGTGTTCTACCCACTGTTGTCTTGCCGACCCCCATTGGGCCAACCAGAAAGATACGTTGAACTTCCACCCGGAATTACACAGCAGGGGCTAGACAACGTTCACTTTCGGCCTACTTCAATCCGGCACCCAGACTTTCCTGCAGTATCTTTGGTGTCACAAAGATCAATAGCTCGGCCTTGGTACTGCGATTTATCTTGTTTCTGAAAAAATAACCCAACCCGGGGATATCTCCCAATAGCGGTACCTTGTTGAGTGAGTGATTCTTGCTTTCCTCAAATATTCCGCCCAGGACAACGGTTTCCCCATTATTGACCAATACCCTGGTCTTCACCTTGCGCGTATTGATACTTGGCGTTCCAGCAATGATATCTCCGACGCTGTCCTTGCTGACCGTCAAATCAAGAATCAGGCTTTCATCTGGCGTAATCTGTGGTGTCACCTTCAGCTTGAGGACGGCCTCCTTGAAAGA
>RFGN01000173.1 GCA_003696645.1 Gammaproteobacteria bacterium
AGGTATAAGACTCTTACAACTACACCCAAAACGATACATCTTGAGGGCGATCATTTGGTTGGTGACGTCAAGCCGCTAATGGTTCCCAAAAGCAAAGTTATTGGTAGTGGTGGAGCGCAGAAAGGATTGACTCTGCAAACAGCAGCGATGGCAAGAGTCTTATCAGAGCGTGGAACAAGTATTGCTGTGGCAAACAATACGGACTGGGTTTGGAATATGGCCAGGGAGGTTTCAAAGACTCTTGATGAATTAAGCCCGATTCCGGCTGAGATAGAACTTGTTCAGAAGTTTCTGAAAACTGAAATCAGTCCAAATTTTGAACTGATAAACATGCTCTCCTGCGGTGTTGGGGTTCATCACTCCGGACTGTCGGATGAAGTACGTTCTTTGGTCGAATGGTTAGCGGAAGAAGGCAAGCTCCGTGTGCTATGCGCAACGACTACGATTGCCCAAGGTATCAATTTTCCTGTTTCTTCTGTTTTTCTTACCTCTAATAAATATCCTTACGGAAAGGAAATGTCTCCCCGCGATTTTTGGAATCTAGCGGGCCGGGCCGGGCGTATGGGGCATGACAGCGTTGGGGTTGTTGGTCTTGCAGTCGGAAAAGAGCCTGACAAGATCATAGAATATGTTAGCCGAGCGACTGGGGAATTGATTTCCCGTCTGGTTAATATGTTGGATGAGCTTGAAAAGAATGGTCGCCTTAATGAACTTGAGACCGTAATTCAGCAGGAACAATGGGAGGATTTCCGTTGTTACGTTGCTCATTTATGGAATGAAAAGAAGAACCTGGATGCGGTTTTGGCTGATACGGAGCAATTGCTCCGCAATACTTACGGATATGGCATTCTAAAAGCATCTCAGGATGGCGAACAAAAGGCTCGGATGCTTCTTGATGCAACGAAAAACTACGCCAGGAGATTGGCCGAGAACCCGGGACATGTCGAACTGGCAGACATGACAGGCTTTTCACCTGAAGGGGTTGGAAGAGCCTTGGCGGGTATTAACCAATTGGAGCGTAAGCTTACGGCCTCGGATTGGACCCCTGAAAGTCTATTCGGAGAATCAGCAGGGATTGCTGACTTATACGGAATTATGTTCCGGATCCCTCAATTAAAGGAAAGCCTACAAGAAATTGGCGGTGAGGGCTTTGACAAGAGGCGCATCGCCGAGATTACCAACGCCTGGGTTTCTGGAAAAAGTATTCAAGATATTGCCCGCGACTATTTTCGTGGTGACGAAAACGAGACGAAAGCAATTACCAATGCATGTCGGGCTATTTATCGTAGTCTTGTCAATACGGGCACATGGGGTCTTTCCGCTTTAAGTCGATTGTCCGGAATTGATTTCGACTCGCTTTCTGAATCGGAACGTCGTCGGATCAATGTCCTACCTGCAATGGTTTACCACGGTGTTAAGAGTGAGGATGCAGTACTGATGCGGATGAACGCCGCGCCTCGCAGCATTGCTGAAAATCTTGGGAAGGAATTTCGTTCTAGTATTGCTCGAGGTGCTGATACTGCTGGTGTGCATGAAGCACGAGAATTCCTAAAGAGCCTGGGCACAGGCGATTGGGAACGGATGCGCCCCAGGAGCTCTCATCTAACTGGCCGTGACTACAAAAATATATGGGAGCTCTTGTCAGGTGAACGGAGGTAGCCTGTGTCTGGAATAAATGAATCAACCCTTGAAAACACGGTACTCACATGGCTCGAAAACCTTGGCTATGACATTGAGCACGGGCCGGATATCGCATTCGACGGCGTCAAGCCTGAACGGGACCCGTCAGCAAACTATACAGACGTAGTGCTGATAGACAGATTGCGTGAATCCTTAGAAAGGATCAACCCCGAGATACCGTGTGAGGCCATTGATGAGGCGATCCGAAAAATCACACGTCCCGAAAGTCCTTCTTTAATAGAGAACAACCAGGCGTTCCACCGAATGCTGACGGATGGTGTGGACGTCTCTTGGATGGCAGACGGTGGCGAAAGACACGATAAAGTCTGGCTGCTTAATGTGGAGAATTCTGACGACAACGACTGGTTGGCAGTGAACCAGTTCACAGTGGTCGAGAACAAGCGCGAGCGTCGCCCCGATGTCGTACTGTTCATCAATGGTCTTCCGCTGGCAGTTGTGGAACTCAAGAATCCAGCTGACGAGAAAGACACGATCCGCCATGCTTTCAATCAGCTTCAAACTTACAAGGATCAAATTCCAAGCCTGTTCGTCTACAACGAATTGCTCGTGATTTCGGACGGATTGCAGGCGCGTGCTGGGACGTTGACTGCAGGCTGGGATCGATTTATGCCGTGGCGGACAGTGGATGGAAAAACCATTGCCCCCAAGGGCTCGTTTGAGTTGGAAATATTGCTTAAGGGAATCTTCGACAGACGGTGGTTTCTCGATTATGTGTTGAACTTCATCACCTTCGAGCACGACGGCGGCAACACCTCAACAATAGCAAAGAAGGCAGCAGGCTATCATCAGTACCATGCGGTCAACAAGGCAGTTGAATGCACTCTTGAGGCTACTGCAAAAACAGGCGACCGG
>RFGN01000174.1 GCA_003696645.1 Gammaproteobacteria bacterium
AATCGTATGGCAGGAACTCCCTCTTGACAAAGTCTTTTCAGGTTCGCCTCGCTGCGCGTTGTCGCAACAAGTCGCGCCTTCTGTCTCTTCAATGTCCTGGACAGCGGTGTACCCAGCCAACCGCAGCCAATGAGTGCTATTGTCTTCAATGATCGTTCCTGTAGCCTTTCACGAAGACAACCCTACCACAGAAAAGAATGAATGGAATGTTTAGCTTATATCAAATGGAAGGAGTCAGCCTTGACACCACAGAACATCACTGATGGTGATACTGTCTTGCCCCCTATTTGACAGCGATGATGGTAGCGGTCATGCCATCATGCAACATGCATCGAATCTCGTAGCGACCGGCCTTTTTCAGCTTGAAGCTGAAGCGGCTGCCCGGCTTGTCCAGATGATCCTTCACGGCAATATGTCCCAGCCCTCCATTCTCCAGCTGTTGTGTTACCCGGGATTTATGGTCGAATGGATCATGATTTTCAATCTGAATTGTCTGCCCCAGATGAACTACCAGTTCCTCTGGGGTATAGGCAATATCCTTTTCTGTCACCGTAGCCACCACATTTTCTGTCGTGGAATCTGACGAGGAACCAGCGGAAGCCGTCCAGGACACCCCCGACAGGATGCCAATTGCAAGCGATCCCACCAGGACAATGATCCTATAGATTCTGGTATTCATGCTCTAACCTCCAATGACTACCATGTTTATGGTGTGATCTGGAGTGACCCTTTCAGGCCACTCCTTCACAACGGTTATTTCACCTTGTATTTGACATTACCAAACATGATGTGGACAAAGGGCTGGCCAAACATCTTGCCTTCGGCCATCATCTCCTGCACATGTTTCTTGGTCTTCATCATCAAGGCCTTGGTGGCTTCCAGCTTCGGCATCATCTCGGCCCGTTTCTCCTCGGGGAGGCTCATGATCATCTTCTTGGCCTTCATCATGTTCTCCTTGACCAACGGAAACGGGATATATCCGGTTCTTAACGGAGCCTTGACTGGTCCCTTGGCACTGACCTTGTAGGGTGGAATCATCAGGTGCATCACAACACCCTCACCCCGGGCATCACCATCCTTGCCCAGTCTCCAGCCCTTGCCACGCACCCCTTCACCGATCATCATGTGCACAATCTGTCCAGGGTTGGTCAGGCGACCATCCACATAGAAATCCCCCGCCCCCCAGAATGAGGCATAGATCATTTCTGTCGGCATCAGACGGGTTCCGATCCCGGTCCCTCCATGCATCAGATGATCCGTGACCACACCACCGAAGGTGGGATAGCCAAAACCATGCGCCAACGGTTTGTTGACAATGACCTTGTAATGATGGCTCTTGTCCGGCGCATCGAACTCTGCCACAAACTTGATCTTGTCCTTGGTCTTGGCGCCATCAATGGCAGTCAGATCGACCAGCGACATATTGACACTGCCCAGACCAATGGCCCGCCAGTTGGAAAATGGCGTGGCATGATCGACAATCGTGTATTCACCGTTACGGGATTGGCGCAGATCGGGAGGGATTCCGATCAGTGGAAACGGGGCCTGTTCCCAGCCCACTGGATGATCCGGTGTACCGAATATCACCGGGTCCAGATCCCGTGGTCCGGGCAATACCCACTGGGTTGCCCCTTTCTTCTGAACAGCCTTGATGCGGACCTTGCCACCCCAACGATCCGGTGGATTCGGATTCATCGCATGCGCCTGGGTATATTTGTACAGCCCGATTCGCGGCAGATCCCCATCCGCCCATGCCGACTGTCCGGCAATAACGACCATCATCGAGAGCAACATCAGCATGAAAATGCGCATGATGCCGTCTGATGGGGAGATTGATACAGATAATATATTCATGGTTACTGCCCTCCTGTTTAAGTTCGGTTGAGACATGCCCAGCACGTCTACTACCCTTGAGTCGACAAACAACAGGACTCTTTACAGAATGCCGAAAAAAACCCAAAGGGTGACAATCGTAATACGATTGGAATTATTTGTTATGCCAGTTTCGAACTTATGCAGGATGCTGTTTTTATGGCGTTTTCAGCCAGTCATGCAGCAGAGATGCAAACTCAGGTGAAATGAGATAACCGATGGCAGAATGCGGGTTCGAGTGACCCTTGCGCACAGTCAGGTTATAGATCGGGTGGATATCGCGGACCGGTTCATCCAACAAATCCAGCTCTGACATTCTGTGGTAATCATTGCTCAGATGATTGTCATGTGAGATATAGTCATCCTCTGCTGAAAGATTGACCCAGCGACGAATATTGTGCGGGTAACGTAACCGACCTGAGCAACTGTGACCCTTCAGGTGTTGCTTGACATTTTCATCTCCCAGTGGCGAACCGATGGTAACAAACAGATCCACCAGTCTCTGGCTACCGTAGTCCTGTCGATATTCCCCGTAATGGGAAAATTTCCACAGGCAATCATAACAGACGATGGACCCCAGGCTATGGCCAACCAGCATGATCTGCTGCCCTTGATCGAAGGCTGCCTTCAATACCTCTGTCAATCGCCAGCGGATTTCACTGCCGAAATACTTGTCCTGGTTCCAGTAGTAGGCCATGTCCGGGGCCACTGCAGCAATCAGTGGAGAACCGGCACGCAACAGACTCAACACACCAGAAAAGGTATCTGCCAGGGCCTCCTTCAGCGCTCCCCCATGTGACAACCCTTCGTAGGTCGACCGGTTAAAATCCTCCCTGGAGTAGGATTTCAGTACATCGAGCGCCTCGCGACGGGATTCGCATTCATCCGGGATATCCACTCCTCGATGCTCATGCAGAAACTGGTTGGAGAGATCACCAAAATAGACGAATCGACGGTTCTCCCCAAGAGCCTCAAACCGGGCGCGGCCAGGCTCACCGAAATCACGCTGCAAACCTGCTGCCACCGCGTCAAACCACAGGACTCTGAGATCTTCCTTTGCGGGTTTGATATCCCGACCATGGATGAAGATGATCGTTTTGGACATAACGATTCTCCTTGCGTCACTACAAAATGATCCCTACATCATATTTATCGCTTTTTTAATGGTAAACAAAAAGTATGGTTTTTCCTTCCATTAATGATGGGTTCTGCTGTTTGCTTTTTATGACACGTTGTCACGCGTCTTTATTTTCGCTCGCCTCTTGACTCCGGGGCGGCTCATATGTGTTAGCTTCACCGTCATCTTGAATGCAACTTTTGCTGTGGTGTCATTGGTTGGCCAGAATATCCATCAAGAAGGTGAGGGTTGCTTTCCAGGTATTCCCGTGCCCAAGGTTGAAGGTTGAAAGCAAACCCGTTGAGGACATCTCCCATATTGGCGGCCAAGTATGTGATTCCTTTTGCTCTTAAGCCAGACATCACACCGTCTTCCATCCCTACATATACACTGTTCTGCTGGCCTTCAATGTAAGGGACTAAATAGCCTTTTTCCTCAGGCGTTAGTTTGTGCAATGTTTGCTGCCTTTTCTTTTGGACTTGCCGATGTGTGTGGCCCTGCACTATGAAAATGAAA
>RFGN01000175.1 GCA_003696645.1 Gammaproteobacteria bacterium
ATGCTCCTCCGAAAAGACAAAGGGACATGGACGCTGTCGGATGTAATTTATAGCTTGCTGAGTATCGGAATAAATCCTTATGTTTGTTCGGTTTGGAAAAAGCTTTACAAATGAGGATTCGGGGGGCAGTACGGCGACAATTTCCATAAGGCTCGGGGGGATGGGTGAGAAGGAACAGGCGTGATTATACGATCTGTTTCCGTTCCACGCAACTCCCCGAAAAATGTTTTATGCCCGAGATTCAAAATTGTCGTAGGCGCGTAGAATCCTCCTGACCAGGTTGTGTCGAACTACGTCTTCCTCAGTTGATTGTATGAGTTTAATTCCAGGAATGTTACCGAAAATATGGTGAGCTGTAATGAGGGCAGACTGGTTTTTAATGTCGCTCTGGCCAGGATCTCCAGTAATCACGCATTTGCTTTGTTTTCCGAGACGCGTTAGAAGCAGTTTGAGCTGGTTGTAAGTACAGTTCTGAGCTTCGTCGAGCACAATGAATGCCTTCTCCAGCGTTCTTCCACGCATGTAAGCCAGCGGAGCAATCTCAATAATATTCTGTTCGATAAGCTCCTGGCGCCGTACCGCTCCCAGCAGGTAATCCAGAGCATCGTAAAGAGGCCGGAGATAGGGATCCAGCTTCTCTTCGTAGGTGCCCGGTAGAAACCCGAGTTTCTCTCCGGCTTCGACTGCCGGGCGCGTAAGAACGATCTTACGAATCTTCTTGTCTCGGAGAAGAGAGACCGCAGCTGCTATGGCAGCGAATGTCTTACCGGTACCTGCCGGCCCGAGATAAAAAATGACATCGTTTTTCTCGAGGGAATCAAAGAACTCTACCTGAGTGAGGTTTCGAGCCTGAACAAAGTGGCCCGAAAACGTTCTGATGGGTTCCAAAGATGGTAATGCTCATGTGGTTGGTTCTGTGAACAACTCTATTATGTGTTCAAGAAAGGCAGAACCGTATGAACTCCCGTAACACATGAGCGGGCCTGGTACTCCGGAAGTTCTTGATGAAATCGTTCCGGTAGTAGAATTTGTCGCCGGCCTGTATGTAATCGCCGATCCTGAAAGTTATAGGGTCTTCTATGAGAATGGGATCGATACTGTTGATGTAATTGAGGAATTGGAGGAGGGGCTTGGCCGGATACCTTTTCAGATAATCCACTATATACTCAAGCGTCTTATCCAGGTCGTGAATAAACGGCTTTTTGTAAGAATAACGGAAACGAATAATAATCCTGCATACTCGACAGAATGATTTGTAAAATTTGGGTGTGTACTCTGGACGAATGTGTTCTTTCATGATGGCGCTCAGGCTTCGGTCTCCGTAGCGCAGATCAGCCTCTTCGGCTTGAACAAGCAGCTTTGCTGCTTGGTACTTTCTGGGAAGGGTTGGAAGATCCAACTCAGCTATCAGATCACTTATCCTGACACCGAACAGATGGCAATATAACTTCTGAATATCCTGGACAACTCCATACATACGCTGAACGTAGTTCAACTTTCCGATAGTGTGAGGTCCCATAACGGGATAGAGATGAGAGATGTACTTCCTCATCTCAGGGTGAATGTGTTTCGCTGAGAGAGTATGCAGGTATCTGGATTGAATATTCGCAGTTGTGCCAAGATTTCCCCACAGGCCTTTGTAAAAGCTCTGTGTTAACCGATGAAGAGGGATTTTAAGTTGCTTGGAGATATAACATCTCCACTCGTTAGTCAAAAAACTGGTTTTTGGAGTAGGGAAAGTTCCTAATTGATAACCTCGGCTCGCACAGGGCGGAGAAATAATGCAGAAAACGTACTCGTCTCCTTTGCGATAAGGACGTACGGTGTCTCCATCCCGCACTAAAGCGACAACCCCATGGAACGGACGCCATACTTTTCGTAGAGCCTGGCGCCAGCCTTCCTTCTCGGCTACCTCCCGGAACATCTCGTCCATAATGTTCTGTACCGCTTCCTGGTAACTCATTCCCTGGAGAGGAGCAAGTACGGCTGCGCCACAGACAAGATCACGAACATCCTGGGTTTGCATAGAACTGAGATTTTAATCCTGGAGAGTTAATTTGCGGTATGCACTTCTTTGAGAGCGACAAGCTGGTGATTAGTTCTTCGTCGAAATACTCCCTTGTGTATCTGGATTTTCGGGCTGGCGGTGAACACGGGTTACAGTGGGGATGATATTCTTACCACCCTTAACTGAAGTCGCCTTGACAAAGCGAAGAACAGGAGTCTTTCTGCCCGGGCCCGTCCAGTACAAATGCCAGTGTGCTCTTCTCATATGGGGAGAGACCGTCCGACCGGTAGGCACGGTTTCCCGCTGACCTCCAGATCGACTCTTCCTGACAAACGTAGAGAATCGGACACCAACACTGTCAACTACGTGTGGCTTCTCAGCCTCCTTGATTACAGAAGGAATCCGATGCCGCTTGTAGATAGTCTTGGATGAAGACACACGAGTGAGATCATCTCCACTACAGAGATACAGAAGAGCATTGATGACAGGCCGAAGATCGTCCTGGATAAGCTTTTCGACTGAATCTATCGTGTCCGAAGAAAGGCCTTCCATCATCGGCTTGAAGAGAGACCGGAAAGCATCATTCAACTTCCCCTTGAGTGGAATGATGTAGGGCACATCTATGTCCTTCATATCGTAATCCCGCAAAGAAGGAAAGCGCGCATGCCGGCAGAATTGCAATATTCGAAGTTCAAGATCGGTACCGGTATCTCGATGAACCCTGTCAAAGAAGATACCCCACACCTTGTCCTCCGCCTCCAAAGCAAAGGCAATACGAGGAAGATGGAGCAGCAACTCGGTAGGCGCGTCGGCCGGCCACCCCATCTTTTTAAACTCCTCCCACAACTCACTCTCCACCCTGTACGTCTGACGAGTCCTCCGATACGCCAGACAAAAAGATAACCTGCTGGCCAACAAGGTCAGATACGTAAGATGAAACTCCCCCAACGAGGACTTAAAAGACCCAACAATCTTCAACAACCTGTCAAATACAATGTCCCCCGGACAAACCACCTGAGGATAATCTACAACATGAGATATATCCAACAACTGCTTCAACACTCCCCCGTAAGAAGATAAAGTATCCCGGTACATTACCTCCACCCAGGGAAGATCAGATCTGGCCGACATAACCGTATGCTATAATGGGAGGTTAGAGAGAACAAGATAATACCCGCACGAGAGTCGGTCAATCAAATCGAGCCCTGAGATGAATAATCAGAGAAATGCTCACGAAGAAATCAGGGCAAAATAATTGACTGATTTAAGCAACTATTTGTACAAGCAAATACACCTTACCTTAACCCCAGAAACCTACCCGGCCCGAGGCCGGGTCAATAGGTTCCCGCTCTGGGAACCTGGAGGGCAGGTTCCCACTACCCTCCCCCGTTTGAGGGCATACATGAGCTTCTCTAACCGTAAAGCATCTTCAGCGCCACGAACTTGCAAACCAGCTCGACAATGACGGAGGAGGGCCGGCCGCACTCAAAGATGGAGACGATCTCGTCGAGAACCTCCCTGTGAGGGTGATCGTTGGGTACATCAGGTTTGTTTACAAGCTCGACAAACCACATGTCCTCCCCTTTAAGCACACGACGGTGCACAGGAGTGATGAGCAGCAGGCTCGTGCCGCAGAGAACTTCGATGCTGAACGATTTGAGGAGCGTAGTCACACCGGCCTTGTTCAGCGTGAGGTTGAGATCTGCAATGGCCTTTCCGACGGCATCCTGCTCTTCGGCAAAACGACGGTGGAAGTAATCTACCGAAGGGATGTGTTCTTCCGTCTCCATGGTGATAGTTGTTTTTGACCCTTAAAGGCTTGAAATGGGGAGATTGGGACACGTCATATTTACCCATCTCCAGCCGGATGGTCTTTCTTCTGGTTTTAAGGGTGATGCTGCCACTTCCTGTATGCCTTTACGGCATAAGCATACAGGTCACTTTTCTGTGGGTCTAGTTCGAGTACTAGAAGAAGGTCGTCCGGGTGGGTTCCTGATCCGGCCGTCTGAATGTAACGCCGGATCAGCTCGTCGTAAGATGAGGTCCGATACAGGGTCTCATACCCTTCGTAGGGGACCTTTTTCATCAAAACGATCTCTCCGACTTGTTCAATCAGTTCTTTCATGGTGGTGGTTTGTATTATTGTGCTTTTGTGTAGTCGGCGACTCTTACGTGCACCCTCGGCAGGACTCGAACCTGCAACCTGCGGATTAGAAGTCCGCTGCTCTATCCGGTTGAGCTACAAGGGCACGGTGCGCCCGGCAGGACTTGAACCTGCAACCTACGGATTATGAGTCCGCCGCTCTCACCTCTTGAGCTACGGGCGCAGAAAGAGGGAACAGGTTTTCTACAACGGGTTCTGATGTTTGTAGATCCGCTCCAACACCAGCGTCGTATAGTACGCCTCCGTGACGCCGGAGAGCGCCGACTCACGGATCATATGGCTGTACCACACGTCGGGGGGAAGATCTCCTTTGATGCTTTTCTTGGCGAGTTCTACGACTTCGCTCAGCTTCGTTTCGTCGACCGCGGCCATACTTTTCATAGTTAGTACTAATTACATTTTTTGCATCTCATGCTTTTCACAAACGTTTTTCATGATCCAAGGCCATATCTCTTTCTCGTAGTGTTGTGCGTAGAGCTCCTGTTCGTCAGAGTTTTCATACTGGTCCAGTATCATGGATAAGATTTTCGGCTTCATGATGGTAAATTTTGACACCGAGACATGTTGTCCGTCGCCAAATAGAATGTGATCCACCAAAAACAAAACCGGAATACAAAGAAAAGAAACGCTTTCCGGGTTTGTCTTTGTCAAGTAAGCCAGTGCGTTTTTGAGGAAGGACTCAGAGTCGTTGTCTGCGAAAAACGGAGTGACGTGGTACCCGGCATTGATAAAGCCGCTGTATCTTATACACCTCTCTGTGATTTCTCTTTCCTCATTAAGAGACGGAACCTTGAAATCAAGTTCTTGTCGGGACAGGGTTGTGTTCGTTTCCAGTCCAAACTCTGTTTGGGAAAAGACGTACTTTGACCTCACAATGAGAGGTCGGAACGGTTTCGTTTCAAAGCTCTTTTGTCCAACGAGCATTTCTTTCTTGAAGAACTCCAGAAAGAAAACGTCGTTTGGCGGAGAAATGATGTGACACATGGTTTCTTTCAGAATGGGTTGTTGGAGAGATCGGAGGAAAAAGCACGACGTTATCGCTGTTTGAACCTGTCTCGCTGGCTTCTTGTCTGGTTTGAAAACGGATCTTTACAACCTGTTTCGGCAGCTTGTTGCCTTCTGGTTTCTTCCTCGTCGAAGTCAGCTTGAAGACCTATCCAGAACGCAGGACTCACACCGAACGCTCGTGATAGTTTTTTGGCAATGGCACAGGTAATAGGCTTCCGCTTGTATATGATGTCGGCAAGTGTGCCTGCTGGAATCCCGGACCGCCTCGATGCCTCATAGAGGTCCATGTTCAATGGATCCATGAACTCCTCTTTCAAAATCTCCCCAGGATGTATGTTGGGGAGGTATTTTTGCTTTTCCATTTTCAGTTCAATGTACAAGCAAGAGAAGAAATGGTCAGTACAGCACATATTTGAGACCCAGATTGTCGCATCGTACGCGAAGGAGCTGGTCGGCTGCTTCCCCATCGTCGCCTAGCTCTCTGGCGAGATAAGGTTTGATCTCGCTGTCCAAATACTGAGGCGGACAGTCCGTGACAAGAGCGTTTGTTGTCACGCCATACATTCCCCGCCCCGAGTAGTTGGGGTACTCTCGAGCCTCCCAGCCGGCCAGCTCAAGGGCTCTGCGGATGAGAGAGACTTGCGTGTCAGTCATGGCTTTTACCGCGTGTTTGAAGTGCGCCCGGCGGGACTCGAACCTGCAACCTGCGGACTCTGGGAACCTGGAAGGCAGGTTCCCACTCTGGGAGCCTGGAAGGCAGGTTCCCACTACCCTCCCGGGTTTGAAGGCCCCTTTTCCTTACAACGGTGAGGGCCGGGCGCCGCCGGCGGGGGTGGCTATATTCCTCTGGAGTAGTACAGCTGTCTCGAATCCCGGGGGTTTCATACCCGGTATACTACTGCCGAGGAATATACTGCCTTCTTTCCCCCCTGGCCCTGGCGCCCCGTCCGGGGCGCCTCTAATCCTCAATTATTACGTCCAGTCCTTCTTTGAGGTACTCGCTGTTCAGGTTCTCGGGGCTTGGTTCTTCCTCGCCCCATGGGGTGATTACTTTTAGTATCTTCTTGTCCCCCACAAAGTACCTGATCAGGATCCGATGGGATTTGTCCAGGCTCTGGTAGTACCGGCTACTGCGCATCTTTTCGTGGATCTGACGTATGGTTCCCCGGTAGTCCGGGCAGGCTGGTTCTACGTACGATGGGTCACCCCAGGAATAATTACCTAGATTCCGCCAGGCCAGTCCGAGGTTCCGGGTTCTGGTTGTTATACGTTTTCTGGGCATGGTCGATCGAAATGAGAGCGGAGATGGCCAGTCCAAGGATCATCCCCACAGGCCCTGCCTGTGAGGGCACCATGAAGATGCTACACACGTAGCTGACGCCCAGCGACAGGGCCGTGTCCTGGATGGCCCTCCACATGGTTACTTTTACGGTCGGGTCGGTGATGGGGATCTTCTTCGTAGAGCGGCGGATGGCCTGCTTCACCCTGTACCACCGCCACACTAAGATCCCCATCGTTATGGTTGAAACGAGGATCAGGATCATCAAATTAACCTGTAGGTTTGTGGGGGCCCCGGAGGGCCCCCTGTTGGTTCACTGATCGAGGAACAGTAGCACGGCGTGCGTCTCATCTTCGACGAGGATGAGGAGACCTTCAATGGTGTTGGTCTCGTTGCGCACGGGGAGCACTACGCCTTCGATTTCGCTCATGCCCTGTTCGCTGTGAATGTTGATCTTCATCCTCTTGGCGTGCACGAGCGAGAGCGTGGATTCGCTCGGCTCGGGCGCCAAGTTTAAGTTATGTGTGAAGGCGACGTGAACCGAACCCTGCTTCGAGGCAGTCCACGTGCCGATCTGGTAGATGTTCTTTCCGCTCTGCAGCCGGATGGCCTTCAAAGCGAGCGGAGATATACCCTTTACGCCCGTGATGATGCCGCTCACCACGCCTGCGGCGCCACCGATGGCTCCCTTGAGGAGGCCTCCCACGGCACCGACGACCTCCGCCGCGGCGCGCTCGGCGTAGCGGTGTACCCGCTCGGCCGTGTTTTTGGTTTCGAGGGTGTGCAGATCTCGGGCCAACTTCGTCGTGCCGTCCCAAAAGTCCGGGACTGGGAGGCGGTGACGCTCCGTATCGATTCGGCGCTGGCCGGCGATCGTGTTGGTTGCTTCGAGCTGGATTTTATGCTTTTCCATCTTAGTTTGTTACTTTTTGTGGTACATGAAGGTGAGGGACCGGGTTCGAGCGGACTTCCGCTTTGTCCCAATCCAGTTGGTGGTGCAGCTCGTTGAGCTGCCTCATCGTGTGGGCCTGGAGTTCCCCATGCATAAAGAGCGGCACGAGGCTCTCCTGGTATTCTTCCGGCAAACGCCCGTATTGCCAGAGCAGCTTGACCCGCTGGTAAGGTGTCTGGGCAAGCTGCAGCCGCTGCTGGATTTCCTCCGTTTTGGCGAGCCGGATCAGCTCCATGGCTCGCTCCTGGTACAGTGGATCGCGCAGCGGTTCGCCCCCACTGGGGCCATGGAGCGCTTCCTGCGCCCGCATGGCTACAATCGGGGGTGGAAGCACTCCGCGCAGCGCGTCGTAGGCGATCTCGATGTGCGGATTCTTCCGCGTGATGATCGAGAATACCAGCGTACGCACGGCCGAATCCGAGTACCGGTACTTTGCCAGGTACCAGGCCAGCCGCGAGCGGAGCATAGCCGGGGGCGTCTCCATGAGGATTAGTTCGATGTCGTTTCGTCGCATGTCGGTAGGTGGTGAGTTTGATCAGGTGAATGTACGCTGCTATCCGGAGGATCATTCACCCCCGGGGGCCGGGGGCCCCGAAGGGCCCCCTGTTCGGTTAGAACGGAGGCGCCGCAGGAGCCGCCGCGGGAGTCGCCTCGGCCTCGACCATCTCGGCCTCGACCTCTTCGGCCTCTTCCGTCTCCTCGGTCTCGGTCGTGCCGCTGATGGCCCGCTCGAGCGCGCCGACGAAGAAGCGGCCGATCTCGTCGATCCCTTTCAGGGTATCGCCGTCCAGCGCGAAGTGGTGCGGCATACCCTGGGTCATGATCTCGACCAGCGTGTCGGCGTCCATCCGGTTGTCCAGGAGCGCCGTGATGGCGTCCTGTCCGTAGCGGGTGAGTCGCAGAGAGCCGTTGTTCAGCTCCTGCGCAAACTCGATGGGGAGGAACTTACGGTTCCTCCACTGCCCGGTCGCCGCGTCGAACACCGACTGGGCCACGTCCCTGGGCTGGTTGTTCCAGTCCGTCAGGACGCCCACCACAGCGGTGCCGTTGTACACCGTTCCGGTGTCGGACACCGCGACTTGTTCGGCGGCAGCGGCTGCGCTAGCGGAGCGGGGCCGCAGGTTGAAGACTCCCTCGTCGGTGATGACGACAAAGCCGCGCACCGCAAAGGGAGCCCGGACAACTTTGGCCGGTTTCGCGTTTGTGGTTTTCCGGTTCTGGAGGTCTTTCAGTGTAATCATGGCTGTCTCTCTGGTGTTTTGTTATACATAAACTCGGGGGTGCGTCCCCGCACCATCCCATCCAACCTACAGGACACCACCAGCGACACCACGGGGGCCAGAGGCCCCCGGGCGACAACAGGGGATCCGTGTCCGGGGCCTCTGGCCCCGGACACGGCCTGTAGATCAGTCTTGCGCCAGCACGGCCACTCGGCTGGGCGCGCCGGCGTATTTGTAGAAGCGCAGGCGCTTCTGCGTCGGTACTTCCGACGTGGGGTATAGAACATACGGCTTGCCGTCGTAGACGACGACAATGCTGTCGTCCTGCACGTCGTAGCCATCTACCTCGAAGATCCCCGACTCGACGGGGATGTGCTCTCCGCGGGTGAAGAACAGGTATGCCTTCTCCCCGCTGAAGTAGAGCACGTCCGACGCCTCGCCGAAGATGCGAGGAATCCGACCGCGCACGAGCGCCAGCACGCCACCGGTCGTGTGACGCCCGTCGAAGTGCTGGTATGCACACTCGATGAGCGCCGCGTCACTCAACCGGGACGCGTTGGCCTGCATGTAGGCCCGTATTGCGGCGCTCTCGTGGCCGATGGCCTCGGCCAGCGCCTGCGGGTCTACTTCCTCGTAGAGCGCCTGGATCTCGGAGATCTGGCGGAATACCTTCTGCCAGTGCTCCGACCACTCATCGAGCAGGCGATGGGCGTAGTGCACCTCGCGGCGCTCCTGCTCGGTGAGTTTCCGACGCTGCTTTGCCAGCGCGGCGCGGAGCACGCTCTGGTTGGACTTGATGGCCCGCAGGTGCTCCGCCACCCGCTGGATCTCCGGCACCAGCTGCCGCATGTGCTCCGACCACCGGTCTTTGCCCCTCGGTTCGAAGTCCTCGGCGGTCTCCTCCCCGTAGTGGGCGTGCTCCCGGAGCACAACGCGCAGGGCATCGATGCTCCGGTGGTAGTTGAGCGGCATCCGGCGGTAGACGTCGCCGGGGTTCTCCAGGCCGGGGCCGACCAGCCGCGGAGGCTCGGCAGGCGGCAGGTCGTACTTAAAGCCGACCAGCTCCTGCTCCAGCTCGTAGGCCAGCCGGGCAGCGATCTGCAGCCACTCGGGATGTCCCGTCTGCCAGTAGAGTGCGATCGCGCGCTCCTGGTCGCGGGTCATCCGGCCCGTGTTGTTCCGGACTCCTTTGGCCCGGCAGAGTTCGATCATGGACTCGATCGTGATCTCGCCGGCGCGCTTGCGGCCTTTATGGCTGTTCCGGCTTGTGGAAACGTCGGTAAGCTCGGACAGCCGGAGGATTTGATCCGTCTCCGCGAGCATCGGCCCCGTGAG